>CAYWYQ010000001.1:0-62953 GCA_964462325.1 uncultured Gammaproteobacteria bacterium
ATTGCAGGGATGTTTCTCTGGTTTGGCTTTCAACAATTGCTTGATGCTTCGGCTTGGGTATTTTTCTTACCAGAATGGTTCGGATACATTCCTATTCCTGGTGAAATAATCGTACAACTGAACGGATTAGTCGAAATTTTACTTGCGATTCTGTTGATTATTGGAGTATATGTTCGAATTATTGCAGCATTTCTTGCATTGCATTTGTTCATGATCGCAGTAAGTATTGACGGTGCGACGGGAGTACGCGACCTTGTTTTAGCGATTTCAACAGGACTTCTTGCCTTGAATATGCCTGACAAATGGACGCTTGATGCAAAACAAAAGAAAGAAACACTGATAGAAAAACTGATACATACGTTTGCACGGAAATAAAAAAGAAGCCGACAATGTCGACTCGAGATGGTAGGGCTTCATTCAGCTATTGGATGATCAGCGTCATGATCCATACATGTAGCTATTGTAGAAATGAGAAACCACGTAAGTGCGAACACCGTACAATTGAATAGGGCAATAGCCATAATTTCTGGCATCAAACTCAGTAGTAATTGCGACGGTGTGAGAATCGTGCACGCGATTACGTTTAGCATGCTCCAGAGGAATGCTGCGCAGAGAATTAAAACTAGTTTATTGGCGAATTGCTTGCCTGGGCTCATTTGGTCCATAGGCACCTCCTGATTTCAGGATATTGTATTGACTTGTTTTGTCAATTTAAGTATCAAAGATGGTATAAAAATAAAAACCGACCAATCACTGGTCGATAGAGTTGTCGATTTCTTGCATGCCTGTTTCAAGAAAATCATACAATAGTCCAGGAAGTATTGATCCAAATAGCAGAGCAATATTTGCAAGGAATGCTGTTATGAGAGCAGGTAATATCGGTAAGAATGATTCTGTTGGTATTAATCCGGTGATTACGATAAGGTTCATTATTCCCCACATGAAGAGCTTAAATTTGAGCGTGTAGAAATAATCATCCATTTTCACCTCCCTAGTTCAGGATATTGTATTGACTTGTTTTGTCAATTCTGATACCATGCGCCCATAGTAAAACAAATATGTCACAGGACTATCTTATTAAACTTGAATCAGAAGGTGATGAAGCTGGAGTAGGGAAGGGACACATGATCCAAACCCACAAAAATACTCGTAAGCTGAAGGATCGGCTGAGAATTAGGAAATTTAATCCTGTAGCCAAGAAACATACTTGGTATAAGGAAACTAAATAAAATCTTAAATCACATCATTTATCGGCTTAGATGCTCAAATTCGTCCTCAACGTACGTTTCAGTACTTCTGCGGAAATTCTTGCATCTGCACCGAGAACTAATGCAATTTAAGAATTTATTTCAGAGAAAAGAACGCTATTCAGCGTTCTTTTTTTTACGTCTGATAAATTTGCGATCTATCGTTTCATATTTCCGTCGCTCGACACCGGACTTTTGGGTACGATTTACTACGCTACTCAATCTTCAACGATATATCATCTTAATTTTTATAGAACACTTCCAAGTAGATTTCTCCATTCACTAACGCTCGGTCGAAATGACGATACAATATCCTTTAGTTGCTTAGCGAATTAGCTATTAACGTGTAGGGAGTAGTCGATTAGCAACGTAGCTATGAGCCCGTTGCTTATCGAAAGGTCGGCACCTCTGGAAGATGTCCGTACCTTAGTACGCCGAGGTTGAACCTCGAATGTGGATAAGTGGGGTGATACTGGAGTGTTAAATCAGGCCTGTGTTAATCTATACGTATGAATACTCTGTCTCCTACGCGTACATTTGAAACAAAAATATTTAACGCCGGATATGGTTCTATTGTTGGTGTTGATGAAGCAGGTGCGGGGGCTCTTGCTGGCCCTGTTGTTGCAGGAGCAGTCATATTGCATCCAGAAAAACAAATTGTTGGACTTGCAGACTCAAAAAAACTTACATCGAAGAAACGTGATGCTCTTTATTCTGCAATACTGCAGGATGCAGAAAGTTGGGCATTTGGTATGGCGACCGCAAAAGAAATCATGGATATTGGAATCAGGCCTGCAAATTACCTTGCTATGCGTCGCGCGATAGAAAAAATCAAACAGGCAGAATATGCTCTGGTAGATGCATGGACGATTCCAGATCTGCACATTCCTCAAGAGGGTATTATTCATGGCGATGCCCTCGTAGAATCTATTGCGGCAGCCTCCATTATTGCAAAAGTCACAAGAGATAGAATGATGATTGATTATCATGAAAAATATTCAAAATACGGTTTTGATGGTCATAAGGGATATGGAACAAAGAAACATCGCGCAGCAATAGCTAAACATGGTCCATGCGACATTCACAGGCTAAATTTCAGCCTTATATAACTATGAAGGACTTACGAGAATTGATGAATACGATCGAAAAAGCAAAAGAGAAAGTATTGATTGGAGAAAAATACAAGCATTATAAAGGTGGCGTGTACACCATTCTTGATATTGTGCTTTTTGAACATGATGCAGATGCAATGGTCATTTACCAAGATGCGGTACACCCTGATTTAAAATGGGGAAGGAAATTGTCAGAGTTCTTAGAAAAAATAGAGGACAGTCCTCGATTTGAACATGTGAATGAAGGTCGCGCATGAATACTTTACAGTCGAGTATTAAATTGAGATAATGATCTATACATTTGTTTATGATGAAGAAATCAGATTGTTATTATGCAAGTGCGGATGAGATGGAAAAATTGGACCGCATCGCGGTGGAATCCGGCCTTGAAGTCATGCAAATGATGGAGTTAGCAGGTTGGCATATGCTGGGTGTCTTCAAAAGAATGCGCATTAAAAAATCATCACATATTGCAATCGTGGTTGGTCCTGGCAATAAAGGAGGGGATGGTCTAGCGGCGGCAAGACATTTAATAAATCACGGGTACAATGTTCAACTCATTTTGATGACGGCTAAAGTAAAAACAGACGCAAAACACCATTTACGATTAGCAGAAACAACAAATACACCGATTTGGTATTGGAACAAGGAATCATCAAGATGTGTAAGGATTCTCGGTATGGCGGATGTCATTATTGATGCATTAATTGGGTATCATCTAGAGGGGACACCGCGTAATCAGTATCGGGATGTTATTGAGGGAATAAATATGCAAAAAGCAAAAATCATTTCTTATGATTTACCGACGGGCGTTGATCCAACGACCGGAATTCCAACAGCCGTTTCGATCAAGGCATTTGCGACACTCACACTCGCTTTACCAAAGAAGTTATTCGAAACAAAAAAAGGAAGGAAGGTATCCGGGAGGATTTTTCTTGCAGATATAGGAATACCGGCTATTTTGTATGACCAAATTCAAGCGCGGTGTAGACCAAATTTTAGAGGGGGTATGATTGAGCTTTAGTTATTTACGACGAATGAGGAAGGTTAGGTAAATAATAAGAGCGACAGATGCAGCGATAAGATGTGTTTGAGGTATTTTAAGAATGTGAGGATAATATATTTCCAGGTCAAGGATATTGAAATAATTAATAATCATTATATCTCCTGTACGAATAGCTTGTACAATCAGAATAATCATATGTATAGACGCAGAGAAAAGCATTGTTTTCAATAGGGCGTCAATGTATTTATTGTGATGAATTTTCATATAGGTCTATTCTAACAGATTGACTGAGAGTTATTTTTCTTTTACAATTGCAGCGCATTTTGGACTGTTCTAGCCGCGATAGCTCAGTTGGTAGAGCGCTTCCATGGTAAGGAAGAGGTCTCGGGTTCAAATCCCGATCGTGGCTCCATGAAATAATCTCAGTCGAAAGACTGGGATTTTTTCATAGTTTTGTTTCGGGATTTGAACCACAGGGGATGGTAAGGGGAAGTATTCCCCTTACATGCTGGGGGTGACGTGTTGAGGTGCAGCTGAAACCACCAGAGGGGTGGAAACCCCTATGGGGAGCGGAGCGACGTTCAATTTCCCGATCGTGGCTCCATTTAGAACTTGTCTTTTTCTTCCTATACGTTGTCACAACTCCGGTGCTCGACACCGTACCTTTCAGTACGGCTTACTCTTGCTCCTCATTGTTCCTAGTATAGAAAGAAAAATCCTACGTTTGTAAAATCAAAATCGGGCTCCATTAGGTTAGAGTTTCAGGTGACCAATAAGAAAACCGAGGCGTGATGTCTCGGAAGATTATTTGAGAATATGGCGGTATTCACGGCGACCCGTGACTATCAGTGTGTACAGCATTTGTACCGCATTCCTGCACATAACTTGTAAACAAGAATATGGCGAAGACGAAGAAGACAACGATGGCACGACCGGTCGTACCACTACTTTTTTGATCCTGATTATCATCCCAGTCGGCAATTTTGTTTTCTGAACTCACGACACCTCCAATATTTTCAGTCTGAGATTACCAAATGTAATGTATATTGACAATGAGTTTTTTGATAGGTAATTTATTCATAGTCCTTTACACCTACAGGAGATCATCCATGTACCGGAACCCCCAAAGAGAAGAGGCAGCAAAACTGGCGGCGAGGCATGCAATCAAGCATCTTGGTCTAAAACATATGAAGGCCCCTTCTATCGCGATTGTTCTTGGAACCGGATGGGGGATGCAATTCATTTCAATAATGAACGCGCCATCTCCCTTGCGGTCATTCCGGGATTCGAATACCTACGAGAAATGAATGTAGTTGCTGGTCACGACAAACAACTTGTGACGGGTACACTCGCTGGAAAGCAGGTATTGGCCCTACGTGGTCGAATTCATCTCAATGAAGACCCTGTGCAGACAGGGAATGTCATGAACATGGTACGCCTGCAGGCCGAGATGTTGTTTCAGATGGGCGTGCATAAACTCATTCTGACCTGTGCGGCTGGGAGCTTGGTTCTTCCTGTTGAGGTCGGTCAGGTGGTCATTGTACGCAACTTTGTACTTCCAGCGAGCATTGTTCTTCCCCTTTGGGGAGGGGAATTTGTCATGCCGGAAGACGCGTTTACGCCTGAGCTCGCCAAAATGGCTCGTCATGAGAAAACAGGCTTACATGTTTCATACGGGTCTTATGCCTATGTGCGTGGTCCTGGTTTTGAGGGGAGAGCCAGAGACAAGGAGAACCTCAGACGTGCAGGTGCAGACATTGTTGGGATGAGCATGGTGCCGAGTGCGGCGATTGCATGTCTCTATCGGTCGGATGGAGTGCAGACACTTGGTCTTGCCTATATCACCAATGATGCTATCGAAGAACATTCCCATGAGGAAAATCGTGCGAGAGCACTTGCTGATCAGGAGGGATTGGCAGAATACCTGAGGTCTATTGTCGGAAAACTCTAACGAATACATGCCAACTATACCGGCGTGTTTTTTTGTAAAAGAAAAACCGCCTCGCTTAGTCGCGTTGGCGGTTCTGGAGTCGGAACTACAATCCGTCGGGATTATAGTTCTTCGGCCTGTAGACGTAAAACAATGCTTGCTGATTGTAGTCGTCGTTCAGGTCTCCGAGTCCGATGTCCGTCTTCCCGATCCCAGTGGTTCCCTGGTAGGTAAGACGGATTCGGTTGTAGTCTGTACGCGACTGGTCGACGCTGGTCACGATCATGCTGTGATCGATGTGGCCGTCCGCATCCCAATCGGCGAAGATGACATCTCCGTACCAGACGAGCATAACATCCATCCACGCCGTTGCCGTGTCGTGGGTGATGTACCGGAAATGCAAACCGCGATAGGTCGGCAGATTCTGGTCTGCGTACTGGAACATTTGATGTGCACCAGTGAATGCAGGCCCTCGGTCAGAGTCACTTCGCCAGTACCACTGCAGGCTGTAATTGCCCGTGGCGTCGATGTCGAAGTTCCACCGCTCATCGAACACACGATCCATTCGCAGCTTCTTGCTAAGTCCGGCGATGATCACCTGACTCACGAAGTTGGTGCAGTTCCCACCGTCGATCAGGTTTCTGTTGCTATCGAGGTTGTCGTAGTCACGGAAGGGGTTCTGGTCGGGCGCAGAGCCGTACGAGGTTTGATGATGCGTCACCGCATACCAAACCGCGAAACGCGGATTGTAGCGCCGCGGTTCGTCTGCAAGTGTGCTTGCACCGAACATCAACATCGCAAAAAAGAGCAGAAATTGGCGCATTGCGCCTCCTATTTTTTTATTGCGACAGTAGTATCGCAGAACGAAATAATACTATAAATTCGAGTGAATGTCAATGCTGATGGTCACAAAAATGCAAAAAATACCTGAATATATTGTCGACAATCGTGACTAATGTTAGTGTAGAAACACTATGAAATTACTTGTGACAGGTGGGGCGGGATTTATTGGGTCGAATTTCATTCATTATTGGATGGAAAAATACCCGGAAGACGAGATTGTGAATCTTGATGCTTTAACCTATGCGGGGAATTTAGAAAATCTGCAAACGGTTGAAAATCTATCAAACTATACCTTTGTAAAAGGAGATATTACGAACAAGGAATTGGTACAAAAATTGGTAAAAGATGTCGACATCATCGTGCATTATGCAGCGGAAAGTCATGTGGATCGCTCTATATTAGACCCAACGGCATTCATAAAAACGAATGTCCTTGGCACACAAGTATTGCTAGATGCAGCTCGGAAGCACAATACGCGATTCCACCATGTTTCAACAGATGAAGTCTATGGAACACTCGCGCCAGATGAATCTGCATTCACTGAAAACTCTCCGTATAAACCACGTAGTCCCTATGCGGCAAGTAAGGCAGCGAGTGACCATTTAGTACGCGCCTACCATACGACGTATGGTTTACCGGTCACCATTTCGAATTGTTCAAATAATTACGGGCCGTATCATTTTCCAGAGAAATTGATCCCATTATTTATTACGAATTTAATGGAAGGGAAGAAGGTGCCTGTGTACGGTGATGGAGGGCAGATTCGTGACTGGATTCATACGATTGATCATGCGCGCGGCGTAGATGCGATCATAAAGAATGGGAAGATCGGTGCAACCTATTTACTTGGTGGAGATAATCAACCTACGAATTTAGAAATCACAAAGATTCTACTTAATCTTCTCAATAAAGCGGAAGATTCCATTGAATTTGTAGAAGATCGTGCAGGACATGATAGGAGATATGACATTGATTTTTCAAAAACAGAACAAGAGCTAGGGTGGAAACCACAAATCAATTTAGAGGATGGGTTGAAGGATACCGTTGAATGGTATAAAAAGAACCAAGATTGGTGGCGCAGATGTAAATCAGGGGAGTATCAGAACTATTACAATAATCAGTACAAAAACCGATGATATGAAAGCAGTAGTAACCGCTGGAGGGAAGGGTTCTCGATTGAGGCCTGTGACATGGACAATGAATAAACATGCGATTCCGCTTGCAAATGAGCCGATGATTTTTAATGCATTTAAAAAAATTGCCGCAACAGGTATTACAGAAGTGGGCGTGATTATTAATGAAGGCGATACCATATTTCAGGAATTATGTGGGGATGGTTCACGATGGGGGATTCGGCTTACATTTATCGAACAGATCGGTGGTGCACTTGGACTTGCAAATACCCTTTGGCAGGCAAAAGATTTTGTCGGGGACGATGATGTGCTTCTTTATTTAGGGGATAATATCATTCTCGGGTCGCTCACTCCGCTTGTTGAAAAATTTCAGAATGAAGCATTACATTGTTGCCTTGCGCTGACCAAAATGCAAGATCCGCGTCGATTTGGGGTACCTGAAATTGATGAGAATGGACATATTATTGGTGTTGAGGAGAAGCCGGAACATCCAAAAAGTCCTTATGCAGTAACAGGGTTATATATTTATAAAGGGAAGGATTACTTTGAAGCCTATTCACATATCGAACCTTCGGATCGGAATGAATATGAAATTTCTGATATACATGATTGGCTGGTCAGAAATGGGCGCAATGTTGGGTATGAAGAAATGACGGGTTGGTGGAAAGATACGGGAAAGCCCGATGATTTGCTTGAAGGGAATCAATTACTCCTTAATGAAATGATTTCAGAGGAGGCGGTGATTCATCCAAAAGCAAATGTACATCCTGATGCGCGTATACAGGGTCGCGTGAAGATTGGAGAAGGGGCAGATATTGCAGGCGATGTTTTATTGCGGGGACCTGTTGTGATTGGTGACGGTGCAAAACTGAAGAATTGTTCTATTGGACCGCATACGACCATCGGTAATAATACACAGATTTCAAATTGTGAAATTCAACATTCTATTGTGATGAATGCGGCGAAGATTGATACCTATGAGCGCATTTCTGACAGCATTATTGGGCATAATGCGACGATCGCGAGAATGACAGATTCAAAGCCAGGGGGGTATAAGATGGTTATAGGAGAAAACACCTACCTCGAACTTTAAGCTTCCGCTTGAAAATGGACGAACTTTGTATTCAGTTCTCCGTTCCGCGACTCATGTACGTTTCAGTACACTCGTCTTTGGTACTCGAACTTCAAACAAATTTCATTCCATTTTCTGCGCGGACGGGGTTAGAGAGAACAGACATATCCAGAGTTTTCTTGACGTATTTTTCTGTATGTGAATCTGGTTTATGCACAGGTTCTTTAAGAAAATGAACGTTTATGCTAACATTTTGACGTAATCAGTAAACAAAAAAATATGGAAAAGCGACTAACAAAGTCACAGCTTATGTCAGCACTCGCTGAAACTTGGGGCCTTTCAAAGAAGGAAGCAGAAGAAGGGTACAATGCATTCGTTGAACTTCTTTACAAGGAGATCGGGCGTGCAGGAGAAGTAATGCTACCAGGACTTGGAAAGTTTGCGAAGAAGCACCGAAATGCACGAATGGGTCGTAACCCAGCAACAGGTGAAGCAATTCAAATTCCAGCAAAAACAGTGATGAAGTTTTCTGTAAATAAAGCTGCAAAAGACGCACTTCTATAAGAATAGGGGTAAAAAAGAGAGTCATAACCTGTGGCTCTTTTTTATTTCTTCCGCTTGTTTATCTAGCTTTTAGCTGATTAGCGACTTAGCTATTAGCACGATGCTTATCGAAAGGTCAGTACCTCAAACGATCCACCGTCGCTTTACTTCCTAAAGCTATGGCTGGAGTATGCGAGGTCGGACCTTAATAGGGTAGGTAGGGAGTAGTCGAATAGCAAGCTAGCTATTAGCATGTTAGCGATTTAGCCAATTAGCTACTAGCTTTTAGCGACTTAGCGTTTAGCATCTCGTCATTTCGACCGAGCAAAGCGAGTGGAGAAATCTCTTACAGTTTTGCGCCACAAGAAGATCCCAGATCAGGGTCTGGGATGACGAAAGGTGAATCTCTTCAAGCACATGAATCTCCTTTTGTGGTTGAGGGTAGATAGTAGGGTGTAGTCGTAAGGTCCGAGGTTGAACCTCGGTTGATGAATACGCTCTTTCTTGATAGAAGCTTCAGAATTCGATAAGATCGAAATATGAGCGAGAAGGTAAAAATATTTTTCCGATTTGGTGCCCTCATGCTAGGCATCGTTTTTGTATTATCTGGAATTTCATGGAGAATATTTGTGGCCTATGCAAGTTTGGAAGATGTTATTCAGGTGGACCTTGTCGTAGAGGAATTACGTGAACGACGAGAAAAATTTACAGAACTTGAAGAAGATATTGTTGACTTTGGTGCCGAGGACGAAATCAATATTCTTCTTTTAGGACTTGATGGAAGGAAGGGGTGGGACAATCCACACTGTGATGCTATTCATATGTTTACATTGAATCTGACGGACTGGACAATTCAAATAACCTCCGTGCCGCGGGGTACGTATGCGTACATTCCTGGACAGCATCTTGCAACCGATTACTATATTGCGAACGCCTGTTCATTTGAAGGGCTGGAATATGGAATAGAACAAATAGAAAAAGTCATTGGCGTCAAGACAGATTACTATGTCACCGTTGGATTTTCACAAGTATATGGAATATTACGTACATTTGATTTACCGACAACGGAATCACTGCAATTTTTACGCCACAGACAAAGTTATCAGATTGGTGATCCGCAACGGAGCCATAATCAAGCCGTATTTATAAAAGACATAGCGTTGTCTCAAATGGGTCGTTTTAGAAGCGATTTGTTTAAACCGGCATTCTTCCTTCTCTTCAATATGATTGATACGGATATGGATTATACACTTGCGCGATCCCTGTTCTTTGGGTATCTGGATCATGACATTGATTCGAGGCCGGATGATATTATTTTGCGCATGAGACCTCATTATGATACCGAAGATATTCATTTAGATTTTGATAATGTCGAAGAACAGATTGATACATTATTGACGCGTATTCGTGGCCGTGTTTCTGATGAAGACCTTTCCGATAGGCCACTTGAGGACTATCAAAAGGAACTTATACAATATTTAGAGGATCATTTGGAATATGGAGAGGATTTTGACCTTGTGATTGATAAACGCCTATGGCTGCAAATAGAGGATGATGCAAAGCGTGAAGAATATCATTTTGCCTATTTAGAGCAACGTGTACGGCGGATGCAAGAGGATCAAATTGATGAAGCGATCGATCTCATAACGACATATATTATCGAAAAGGAAACCTTGGGAATATTTGAATCAGTTGAATGGGCTGAAGAGCTATTAAGAAGCGTGATAGAATAAAGCTGTATGAATATTACAAAGGCAGATGGGGTTATTGAACCATTTGATGAGGAAAAGGTAATACGAAGCATTGTGCGTACAGGGGCGAGTCATGAAACAGCAAAGCAAGTTTTGCTGAAAGTGAAGCCACAGATAACGGAAGGAATGACAACGGCGAAACTTTATCACTTGGTTCGAACAGCTCTGGAAGAAAAAAGTATTTGTTACTCATGCAGGTATAATTTGCGTGAGGCGATCTTTAATATGGGTCCAGCTGGGTTTAATTTTGAATATTACATTGCAGCCGTTTTGAGGGCATATGGCCATGATGCGAGTGTACCTCGGGAAGAAATTCAAGGATCTTGTGTTTCTCATGAAGTAGATATTGTGTCAGAAAAGGATGGTCGAACGATTTTTATTGAAGCGAAATTTCGTAATGAGAGAACACGTTCTGTGAATCTAAAAGACACAATGGCAACGTGGTCAAGGTATGTGGATTTGGTTGATGGTGGAGCAACGGGAAAGGGAATACATTTTGATGAGGTGTGGATTGTGACAAATGCTCGTTTTTCAGATCGAGCAAAGCAATTCGGTACATGTAAGGGCATGCGACTTATCGGGTGGAGTTTCCCAAAAGATCAATCATTTGAAAAGTTAGTAGATAAGGTACATTTATACCCCATTACGGCAATTACAGATGTACAGAAGGGGGAATTGAGGCAATTTGCTGAGTCTGGGTTATTACTCTGTAAAGATATAGAGAAACTTGAACCAGAAGAGTTAGCGAGGCGGGTAGATGCTTCTGTTCAACGTTCTGAAGAAGTAATAGGACTTTGTTCCCGAGTCGTGCATGGTGATAAATGAAACTTCACAGCCTAATGGTTGTAGCTTCTGTATATTTCAAGCGTTGCTTGCTCACTTTGTCATATTCTTGTCATCCCAGACCTGATCTTCGATCTTTACCTTGTTTGTACATAGTATATGCCACCGGAGTTTATCCTGAACGTGATTCAGAATGGGAATGACAGTGTTCTACAGCGGAAACTCATGGCCTTACGGTCTTGTTTTTGTTTGGAAAATAAAAACAGACCCTTGCGGATCTGTTTTTATTTATAATCACGTAAGTCAACCTTTTTACCTTCTGCAATCCACTTTTGGATTGTTCGCAATCCACGTGTAGAAATGGTAATCGTTTCCATTTTTCCTGTCGCGGGGTTCAACATTCGTTTCTTTTGCAAGTTCGGATGTTGTCGGCGCTTCGTTTTGACTTGTGAATGGCTAACATTATTTCCTGTAAGGGAAGTTTTGCCGGTAACTTTACATTCCTTCATAAAACTAATTATTTTTCAGATGTGTAGTGACGGGGCTTGTCATGTGAATTGTCCCGTGCCTAACATCTGAAAAACGATACACGTTTACATGTGATGTTAGATCTGGCAGCACTATACACATTTTTACCTTTTTTGGCAAGCCTCGTGCATGGTGGCGTGGTATAATATCGACATAAATATATGAAGGGGGCTGGAGGTAAACAAAAGGCACATATCGTTGCTGTGAATATGGGATACGGTCATGAAAGGCCGGCGCATGTAATGCGACAACTTTTTGGTTATAAAAATACGGTCACAATTGCAAATAATTATGAGGGTATTCCAGAACGTGATAAGCGTTTATGGGAAGATGGTCGTAAAGCATATGAAAGGGTATCTCGGTTTAAAAAGGTGCCTATTTTCGGAAGGGCGGTATTTGGTTTGATGAATGAATTGCAAAGAATCCCACCCTTTTATCCAAGGCGTGATTTGTCATCACCTAGTTTACAAGTGCGGCAATTTTACTGGTTGATTAGACAGAGAGGAATGATGCGACACCTGATTGAAAAATTGTCTGAAAATCCATTACCTCTTATTTGTACATTTATGTCTCCAGCTTTCGCGGCTGAAGAATTTGGATATCAGGGTGAAATTTTTGTGCTTTGCACCGACTCTGATATTAGCAGGGCGTGGGTGCCACTTGACCCAAAACGCACTCGAATCCGGTACTTCGCTCCTACAGGGCGTGTTGCGGAACGTCTGAAGTTGTATGGTGTGCCAGAAAAAAATATTGAGTTAACCGGATTTCCGCTCCCAGCAAAAAATATTGGAGGTCCTTCTTCGAAAGCGGTGTTAACAGACTTGAAGCGTAGGATTTGTAATTTGGATCCAAATGGGTATTTTGTACAGCATACGGGCGTCGCGCTGACAGCCTATCTTGGAGCTCAATACTGTTCGGCGATCAAAAAGAAAAAAGTAAAACCGATTGAATTAGCATATGCCGTCGGCGGTGCAGGGGCGCAAAAGGAAATTGGAGCTACAATTTTGAAAAGTCTCCACCGCGAAATCAAACAGGGAAAAATATCCTTACATCTTATTGCTGGTACACGCAAAGAAGTAAATACGTATTATATTGATGCAATAAAATCCCATAGGTTGTCGAAATATATCGGGAAGGGTATTTCAGTTGTCTATAAAAAATCACGGCAGGAGTATTTTGATACGTTTTCAGATCTTATGAGAAAAATAGATATACTCTGGACAAAGCCTAGTGAACTTTCCTTCTATGCTGGGCTCGGTATACCCATTATTATGGCACCAACAGTGGGGTCACAAGAGGATTTTAATAAGCAGTGGCTCTTTCAAACAGGTGCCGGGTTTGAACAGATGAACCCAAAATACACAAATGAATGGTTATTTGATTGGATTGAGTCTGGTGCGCTCGCTCGAATGGCTTGGAATGGATACATAGAGGCGCCAACCCATGGCGTTCATAGAATTCACGACATTATTGCAGGGAGGGGGAATACGATACATACACTCCCACTCATCGTTTAGGGGTTCCGCTTGTCTATGAGCGATCTATCGGCTTATAATTTCGATTTTGTCCTCACTGTACGTTTCAGTACAGCTGTGGAAAATCTCAATTCTTCACCAATATCTCATCTCATATCCTGCGCGGACGGGGTTCAAGGCAAATTACATCCACTCTATTTCACTGACAAAAGTTCCGCTTGTCTATTGGCGCTCTGTAGGATCAAGATTGCGAACCTGTCCTCATCGTACGTATTAGTACGCCTGCGGAAGGTTCTTATCTTTCGCCTAAATAGCATCCAATATCCTTCACGGACAAAAGTTCCGCTTGATAATTAAGGAACTTTACATTCACTTTTTCGGCCCTCGATACCGTACCTTTTAGTACGACTTACTTCGGTCTTCAATGTTCAAGTAAATTTCATTTAACTATCTACGCGGACGGACTCGTTACGTAGCGAAAGGCCATTAACTCTTATTGGTCAGGTATTGACAAGACTTACAATACAGTGTAGTATTCATCTCCAATGGCATGTCTTTCGTAGGCATTAAATTGCTCATTGATTTCTGTGTCCCGGTCCTAGATCTCATGACTGATCATCATTGGTAGATTGAAGATTAGGTTGACTATTAATCCATGGTGAGCTGTTTATGTCACATGATATTCCTCCCTAGATGTCATGTATGTCTCGCAATGCTAGACTTTCATAGGCATGTCATTTTTTCCCCCGCCAATCAACCCCTTTTAGAGGGGATTTTTTTTATGCTAAAATAGTCGCACAGAACATGTATGAAAGAATTTATTTTATCAGGAAAAGATTCGATAGGTAACTTAAGGATTGATTATGAGAACGAGTTAAATGACGAACAGTTACAAGTTGTAAAAGATGGTTCGGGTGCGGCTTTGGTACTCGCAGGTGCCGGTTCAGGAAAAACAAGAACAATTACCTACAGGGTTGCTTGGCTATTAGAGCATGGAATTACACCGGAAAATATTCTTCTTTTAACGTTTACGAATAAAGCGTCAAGAGAGATGATTGAGCGTGTAGAAGGGCTACTCGGACAATATCCACGCGGATTATATGCGGGAACATTTCATTCGGTTGCAAATAAATTGCTACGTAAATATGCAACAAGGATTGGTTATGAACCAAATTTTTCAATATTAAGCGATGAAGATTCGCGTGATCTTATCTCTCTCTGCGTAAAGGATTTAAAGATTGATACAAAAAAACGGCGTTTCCCAAGTGCGAAAATTCTACAAGGGTATATATCCTATTCGAGAAATAGACAAGATGATTTTGAGTGGTTTATAGAATCTAATCACCCAAAAATGCTCAATATTGTTGGTGAAATGAAGGCGGTTGCTAATCGGTATGCTGAGCAAAAAAAGCAACAAAATTCAATGGATTTTGATGATTTGCTCATCAGGTTATTGGAGCTGCTGAAGCAAGAAGAAATTCTGAATCAATTATCCGGCCAGTTTCAATATGTGCTTGTAGATGAGTTTCAAGATACGAATATTGTACAGGCAAAAATCATCCATCTGCTCTCATCTGTACATCAGAATATATTAGTGGTTGGCGATGATGCACAGAGTATTTACTCATTTCGCGCTGCAGAAATACGAAATATCCTTGATTTCCCGAATAATTATCATGGCTCAAAAACATTTAGACTCACAAAAAATTATCGTTCAACACCACAGATTCTGTCTGTGGCGAATGCGGTGATTACAAACAACACGGAACAGTTTAAAAAGGAATTGCAGGCGATTCATCATGCAGGTGATTTGCCCCAAGTGATTCCCGCTCGTTCAGGGGCTCAGGAAGCTCAATTTGTTGCAGAAAAAATTCAGGAGCTTGTTTCGAAGGGTGTATCATATAAGCAAATAGCTGTTTTATTCCGTGCAGCATTTCATTCACAAGCGCTTGAATTTGAATTAATGCGTCGGGACATAGCCTATGATTATCGTGGAGGAATGAAGTTTTTTGAGCGTTCTCATGTGAAGGATGTCATTGCACACTTGCGTTTAGTGCATAATGTAAGAGATGGCATGGCATGGGTCAGGGCTCTTAGGATTCATCCCGGAATTGGATTAGTGACCGCAGGGAATATTGCGGCGCAGGCTGGAATATCCTCATCGGTAAGAGAGGTTGTTGAATGTATTTCACCAAGAGGAAAAAGGGCGCAATCTGGCTGGGAGGGGTGCAAACGTATACTACAAAAGATTCTTTCGGTCCCAGCAATACCTTCTGAAATGATTAAGGCTCTTGCTAGCAGTAAGGATTACCAGGCCTATATTGAAAATGAATTTCCAAATTATCAAGATAGACTAGAAGATTTGGAGCAGTTCGCTATTTTTGCTGAACAGTTCTCAGACATATCAGATTTTCTTGATGCAGTAAGTTTGACAGATGAACATGGTGCACCGAATCAACAAAAAAGTCAGACGGACGATCGCATTATTCTGTCCACGGTGCATCAGTCAAAAGGGCTAGAATGGAATTCGGTATTTGTACTCAATTTGGCAGATGGTGCATTTCCGCATAAGAGAGCCTATGGTGAGGAAGGGGCGATTGAGGAAGAAAGACGTCTATTCTATGTTGCCGTCACACGAGCAAAGGAACATTTATTTATGTCTTATCCAGTGACAACAGGTTATGACCATGTTGAAATTCAGCAACCGTCCATGTTTCTAGATGAAATACCGGAACAGATGTATGAAACGATAAAATTAACCCACGCTCGCAATTCATTTCAAAGAAAACCAATGTATAATAGGTATGTAGCTCATGAAGAGCCAACCATCGTACTCGATGATATGGGTGAAACAATTTCTAGGCCGGCGCCTAGTTCATTTTTAAGAGGTATAGACGAATTATGAAGTATTCCCAACATCATTTTACGAGGCAAAAAACAAAACAAGGTTCTGTGAAAGTGACTGTTATTGTTATTTTGGCTTTTATTCTTGCGGTATTGCTTGTAATTCTAGGATTAAGGGACATTGGAAACAGAACAATCGAAGAGGAAGTGATTACTACTCAAGAATCAGCACAGGAAATAAAAGAAGATGTACAGATGAAGGCGCTTGAAACGGTATCATATCCGGTAGAGGAAATTTTATTACATGGATCAGGTGAGTTTTCTGCCTCTGGAATTGCAAGACGTGGCATAGAATCAAATATTTTTACACATGTGATCGTAACTGATTTACCGCCGATTAATCAAGATTTCTTTTTCTATGAAGGATGGCTTGTGATACCCGGTGTGACGGAGTTCTTTTCGACAGGTGTCATGTTCCTGCGTGAGGACGGTAAATGGGGGCTTGTTTTGGAGGAGGATATAACAGCTGGTTATGAAGATGTGCTTGATTACAGCCGTGTGATTATAACGCGAGAGCCATTTGACAATGACCCTGCGCCGGATATTCATGTCGCCGAAGGAGATTTTTAAGGCTTCCGCTTGAAAATTAACGAACTTTGCATTCACTCTTTCCTGTCCTCAACGTTCAAGTAAATTTCATTTAATTTTCTGTACGGGATTTCGCTTGAAAATGGACGATCTGTCGACTCGTTGCGCATCGAAAGGTCTGTACCTCGATCGAGAGGTCGGACCTTGAAATGGACGTTTCAGTACAGCTGCGGGATATCTTCAAGCTTCATCGACATCTCATTCCATTTTCTGCGCGGACGGTTTTGTTGCTGAAAGACATGTCCGACTTTATTCCGGAGGTTCAACCTCCAATATCCGAGGTTCAACCTCCAATAAAAGCCTTGTATGCCAAGAAATGCTATCACAGTGTGTTTATTGATGTTCAGTACAATAAACACATCCGAGGTTCAACCTCGAGGTTGAACCTCGGTACGGCGAGGTTGAACCTCGATAAGAAGGGTATGTACTTCATACGAGAGGTCGGACCTAAAATAGGAAAGTAGTAGATCGGACCTTTTCGATTGAAAGGCCAGTATTCTAGAGGATGTAGGGCTTACCTCTATCGGCCTGATCCAAATCGTCTGTTATTTTTGCCACCGTGAACCACTCGTATTTTCATGGTATAATTGCCATAAGTATGAAAGTATTTTCGAAGTATGAAAAGGATGGGGAGCAAATCTGTCGCGTACCATTAACGCCGGAAGAAAGAGCATCCCTCGGTGGGCAAAAAATTCAAACAAGAATGTCAGATATTACTTGGCGAATTTTTCGGATAATGGCAGAATTTGTTGATGGTTTTCAGTTCCTTTCAGGATTAAAAAAGGAAGTGACGATTTTTGGTTCTGCAAGACTGTCTCCGGATCATGTATCGTATCAAGAGGCGGTAAAACTTGGTTCATTATTGTCGAAGTCGGGATTTACTGTGGTGACAGGCGGTGGACCAGGAATTATGGAGGCTGCCAATAAAGGAGCATATGAAGCAAATGGAATCTCAGTAGGACTCAATATACAATTACCAGAAGAACAAAGGGTTAATCCGTATGTGAACAAATCAAAAGCCTTTCATTACTTCTTTACGAGAAAGGTGATTCTAGCGGCATCTGCTCAGGCCTATGTCTATTTCCCTGGAGGATTCGGCACAATGGATGAGCTATTTGAAATACTTACCCTTATTCAAACAGAGAAATCTGAACGTATTCCTGTTGTTTTAGTTGGGCATGACTATTTTGATGGCTTGATGGAATGGGTGGGAAAAGTTATGTGCGGTGAGTACGATACTATTCATAAGGAAGACTTAAAATTGTTTACCATTGTGGATACGGCGGAAGAAGCATTCGAGATCATTAAGGGCTCTACCGATAGAACATTCTTTTAAATATGGCGGAACGAATTTTGCAGCTTGCCGCTGCCATGAAACAACCTGATGGACTCGACGCAGGGTCTGGCGAAGAAAAAATCGAGGTGAGTTTACCTGCAAGAAGTGCGGGGACGCTGTATGAGAAAGCTCGAACCGCTATTGATTATCAAGAAGAGCATTTACTAAGGCGAAATGCAATTTTACGCATTATTAGACGCTACATGGGGTCGGATTCTACGGTCGCAGAGATTTCAGAACGGTTGCTACGCGAATTGATTTGGGCGAAACATTTAGAAAATAAGGAAGTGCCATCTCGCATGGTTCAGGAACTTATTCCTATTTTTGAAAAATATGAACCTCTTCTTCGAGAAACAGATACATTTGATGAGGTATGGAAGGACAAAGCATTTAAATGGATTCTTGAGATTCTTTCTACAGAAATTGAATATGCGGTTACACCTCCGTACCGCGCTGAGGCACTTGTAAGTTTCATGTATGAAGAGATGCGTGAACATATAGAATGGGATCCTCAAATTAAGGTAAGTACAGAAGATAAAGACCTACTTATTTATATCGCTGTACATAAAACCCTGCTAAAATCTAACACAGCGACACTGCGATTCCGTGTCATGACCCTGTACTATCCGGACTGGCCGGGACCATCTACTGCGGCTCGCATTCAAGAAATAGAGCATTATTTACAGACAGTCATTGAAACGGTCGATAAACAAATCGGGCATCCGATTGTTGATAAGCTTATTGTACAATTACGACGAAAAACAGGATTATTCCACACACTTCGTGACATCATTGAACATGATCCAGATGATGTACCACGGTTAATAGAGGATCCTTCGCTTATGGATAAAGCGGTAGGGAGATTTCTCAAAAAGAGAACGACGAATTTCAGGCGTAGATTGCGCAGAACGGTTTTACGTTCCATTCTCTTCCTATTTATTACCAAAATGTTACTTGCACTTATTTTAGAGGCTCCATATGAATTTTGGTATTTGCAAGAAACAAATTATGCGCCGCTTCTGATTAATATTTTCTTCCCGCCGACATTACTTGCACTCATTGCTCTCACGACAACCATACCTGAACGGAAAAATACAAAAGATTATCAGGAAGCAACTCGTGCTTTGCTTATTGGTTCTGACCACGAATACATAAATATCCGGATGAAAGCGTCAAGCTTTTCTACATGGAATGTGATATTTAATGTCATTTATGCATTCACATATCTTATTATTTATGGAGGAATCACAGTCGTTCTCATAAATCTGCACTTTATATGGCTGTCCATAATGCTCTTCCTATTTTTCTTGTCATTGGTCGCATTCTTTGCCATCCGTATTCGAATGACAACAAGAGATATTATTATCTCAAATGCAAGAAGAGGATTTTTTGGAACGATTTTTGATTTCTTTATGATACCGGTCGTACGTGCCGGTCGTTGGCTTTCTGAAAATGTTTCAAAGATTAATGTATTCATTTATTTCTTCGACTTTATATTGGAAGCGCCTATTAAGGTCGCTATTCGATTCTTTGAGAGTTGGACAGATTATATACAAGAAAAACGAGAGGAATTATGAGAAGAAAAAGGAGGAAAATGGCTATACGTATTCTCTGGATGTTTGCCATCATACTTCTTTTCGGATTCGGAACCCTGGTATTCGCCAAGGAAAAACCTCAAAGGATGGGCGCAACCTTCTCAACACATTATGCAGATGAATTGGGAATCGATTGGAAGGACGCATTTACTGAATCAGTACAAGATCTAAAAATACAACATTTTCGTATTCCAGTTTATTGGTCTCGAGTACAGGAAAATCAAGATGGTTATTCTTGGGATGAATTAGATTGGATCATGAATCAAGCGGAAAAGAATGATTTGAATATAACGATAGCTATTGGGCAAAAAGTTCCACGTTGGCCAGAATGCTTTATTCCGGAATGGGCAGAGGAATTGCCAGAAGTAGAGTACAGACAATCCTTATCCGTCTTTTTGCAGGAAGTGGTATATCGATATAAGGATTATGAATCTCTAGAGCGTTGGCAGATTGAAAATGAAGCCTTTTTCCCATTTGGGGATTGTCCAGCGCCAGATGTAGAACAATACCGCATGACCATGGATCTTGTACATTCTATTGATAATGAAACACCAATTCAGGTCACAACGAGTGGTGAACAGTCTATTTGGATCAAAAGTGCTCTTGAATCAGATATTGTAGGGGCAAGTTTGTATCGCGAGGTGAAAGATCCAAATCTCGGTAACATTACTTTTCCGCACTCTCCATTTTATTATCGAGTACAAGGGTTGATGGCTCGTATGTTTACAGAAAAGATTATTATATCTGAATTACAGGTTGAACCATGGGGGATACATATGTACCTTGATTCGGATCAAAGCGTATTGAATGCATATGCAAATTTTACAAAGGAGGATTTAACAGCGAATGTTCAATTTGCAAAAGCAACTCGGCTTGATGAAGTGTATTTATGGGGAATTGAATGGTGGTATGCCCTGAAGGAAAATGGAGAGAACAGACTTTGGGATCAGGGAAGAAATATTATTCATCAAGCGAATATGTCCTATGAATAAAAAATTTGATGTTATCGTCATTGGTTCCGGGGCCGCTGGATTTGCTGCCGCGCAAATGATTCGCGCAGAAGGAAAGTCCGTTTGTGTGATAGAGGGGGGAGCAATTGGAGGTGAATGCCCAAATAATGCATGTATTCCAACAAAGGCTCTCTTACATTCAGCAAAGAGTTATTACAAAGCAAAAAATCATTTAGCTGATATTGGCGTATATGCACCAAAAGTTTCTTTTCGATTTTCTAAAATCATGAACAATAAAACAAATGTGGTTGATTTGGTAACGGGAGAAGGAAAGCGCATTGAAAAACTTGCAAGAAAATTAGGTATAAAAATCATAAAAGGATATGCATCGTTCGTAGGAGTGAGGACAATTGAGGTGAAGAAAAAGCGCATTTCAGGGAAGGTAATCATTCTCGCAACAGGGGCGACTGATTTTATTCCTCCGATTGCTGGATTGGAAGAGGTCGACTATTGGACATATAAAGATGCCGTTTCTGCAAAAAAACTGCCGAAGAGTATTGCAATTGTGGGTGCAGGGCCCGTTGGATGTGAATTCGCTACTTTTTTCAATATGCTCGGTAGTACGGTCACTATGTTACAAATGGCACCACGTATTTTACATCGCGAGGACAAAGCGATTTCGATACAAGCGGAAAAATCATTTATGGATAGAGGTGCAACTATTCTGACGAATACGAAAACACTTTCGGTATATTATAAAAATGGAAAAATAGCTGTCACTTATCAGCAGGGAAAGGAAACTCGGAAAGAAATAGTTGTTGAAAAAGTACTCATTGCGGCGGGGAAAAGGGCAAATATTCAGAACATCAATTTGCAAAAAACAGCGGTAAAAACAGATGAAAAGGGAAGGCTTATTTTAACAGAGTCCTTACAAACAACAGCGCCACATATTTTTGCCGCTGGTGATGTGACCGGAAAAATGATGTTTACGCATACTGCTCATCATGAGGCGCAAATTGTTGCGCATAATGTTTTGGAATTCTTAAAGAAAAAGAATAATTTTATTCAGAGGGACTTGTCAATCGTGCCTCGTGCGACCTTTGTTGAACCAGAAATTGCTTCTGTCGGGATAACGGAGATGCAAGCAAAGGAACAGAAGATGGACTATCGCGTGGGTACATTTCAAATAGCCAGTCTTGGCAGGAGCGTAACGGATGATAATCATGCAGGGCTTGTGAAAATTATTATAGATTTGGCATCAAGAAAAATACTTGGTGGACATATTATTGGTCCGCGTGCTGGAGAGCTCATTCATGAAATCGCACTTGCAATGCACGCCTCTCTTACGGTAGACGCATTAGCAGAAATGCTTCATGCATTTCCAACCTACAGCGAAGCGGTGCTTGGAGCAGCCTCATCTATTGAATAATTATGTTACATACTTTTATTGTGATCATTCTGATCATAATCCTCATCTTCGTACTTCTTGCGACAGCTGTGTTTATGGGATTTGCGGTCAGTATATTTTTAGGCGCACCTTATGTCGGTACGAGTAGCTCTATTGCTGCTTCAATGCTCAAAGCAGCTGATGCTGATGAGAAAGACACGGTACTTGATATTGGCTGCGGTCTTGGAAACATTTTACAAACGGCGCTCACGGATTTTCATGTAAGGAAGGTAATAGGGGTCGATATTAATCCCGTGATTTTATTTTTTACAAAAATACGTTTTCGACCATGGAGAAAGAGAGCTGAATTTATACGGACGGGAATTAAGGAATTGCCACAATTACCAGAGGTGTCTATTGTTGTGGTTTATCTTTTGAAAGGACTGATGAATCAATTGCCTGACATACTTCCAGATCGCATACAGCCAGAGGCTCTTCTTGTATCTCATGGATTTACCATTGATGGTATTGAGCCAGAACAGGTCGTGCATACTGGCAGAAGTAAGATTTATATCTATCGCGTTCGAGATATCCAGAGGACAAAAAATGCGATGTGATACAATCGAAAGCAGTATGAATGGTGAAGTAGTACTCGATATTGAAACAAAGAATACCTTTCAGGATGTTGGTGGTTTTTTTACTGATAAATTAGAGGTTTCTGTTGTGGTTGCTTATTTTTACGACACAGATACATACGAATCTTATCTTGAATCAGATTTGCCAAAGTTGTTTAAGCGACTCGAGCATGCGACGCGGGTTATTGGATATAATAGTAAATATTTCGATATGCCTGTTCTCAATAACTATTATGCAGGTGATCTACTTCAGATTCCTCAACTTGATATGCTTGAGAAGGTGCGTGAAACACTCGGGCATCGTCTTAAATTAGACTCGATTGCACAAGCAACACTTGGTGGTGGAAAGAGTGCACATGGACTCTTAGCTGTTCAGTGGTGGAAGGAAGGAAAGATCCAAGAAGTGATTGATTACTGTAAAGATGATGTGAAGGTGACAAAAGATGTCTATGAGTATGGTCTTGATAAAGGATATGTTCTTTTTGATGATCGTACAGGTGAGCGTCAACAAGCGTATGTTGATTTTTCAATTAATAAAACAGAAGCAGCAGTGCTGAATTTAACACTTGGTTTTTAGTTATCCACATTGTTACGAGATTGCACCACAATATATTGTGGTATTATCTTAAAAGAAGCACAACATATTGTGTTCTACCCTATAAAAGAAAAGGGGTGGGTCCCGGCGGGGTCCTATTATTTTTGCCCTATTTTCACTAGCCAAAAGTTCCAATGGGAATTTATGGGTATTGAAAATACCTTTCGTCAATTAATTGTTTTTATTTATGAACGACCAAAATAAAACAGCACAAAAAGCTGTACAAACTTCTGATGGTATTGGTGATGCTGTCTGGGAGTATATGATTTCTGTAAAAAAAATTCGTAAGGCTGATGGTAAAGAGGTGGATTTTGATCGTGAGAAACTTCACGGAACACTTCGAAATGCTTTTATAGCCTCTGGGATGAAGGATGAGAAAGACATTCGAAGAATCACTGAACAAGTGATGTCTCGACTGCAAACAATTTACAATGGCCATACGGTGCCAAAAACGGCTGATATTCGTGAGATAATTACGATGACACTTGTTGATGCAAATAAGGCGCATGTTGCGAAGAAATTCATGACATATAAGCAGAGTGCAAAGCGCAATAAAACAGAGGGTGAAATCTATGGAAATGGAGTAAATATTACACGCTACTTTACGAAGGAAGGTGTACATCCATATGACGAAATCACATGGGAAAAACGTACGGCATCAATTAAAAACGAAAAGGGAGAAGCGATTTTTGAACAGCATGATATTGAAACGCCAAGTACATGGTCACAAACGGCAACAAATATTGTCGCTCAGAAATATTTCCGAGGAAAAATCGGAACGGATGAACGAGAAACATCCATGAAACAATTAATGGACCGAGTTGCAAAGACGGTTGCAACATGGGGACGAAAAGACGGGTATTTTGCATCTGAAAATGATGCACAGATTTTTGAGGATGAACTGACGCATATCATCATTAACCAAAAAGCGGCGTTTAATAGTCCGGTTTGGTTCAATGTAGGTGTGAGTGATCATCCACAATGTAGCGCATGTTTTATTAATTCGGTGGACGATGACATGCGATCAATTATGCATCTTGCTGTTACGGAAAGTATGTTATTTAAAGGAGGTTCAGGAACAGGATCTAATTTATCAAAATTACGTTCCTCTCATGAATTCTTGGGCGGATCAAATGGAAAATCATCTGGTCCTATTTCTTTCATGAAAGGATTCGATGCATTTGCAGGTATTGTGAAATCTGGTGGAAAAACACGTCGAGCTGCAAAAATGGTTATTCTTGACATTGACCATCCAGACATTATTGAGTTTATTGAATGTAAGGTGAAGGAAGAGAAAAAGGCATGGGCATTGATTGAAGCGGGATATGATGGCTCAATTACGGGTGAAGCATATAATTCGATTTTCTTCCAAAATGCAAATAACTCTGTTCGCGTAACGGATAATTTCATGCAGGCGGTTGAACAGGATAAAGATTGGAATACGGTTGCAAGAACCACGGGAGAAAATATCGATACCCATAAGGCAAAGACATTGTTCCGGATGATGGCACAATCTGCTTGGGAATGTGGAGACCCTGGAATTCAATACGATACGACCATTAATACATGGCATACATCAAAAAATTCAGGGCGAATCAATGCATCAAATCCTTGTAGTGAATATATGTTCCTCGATGATTCCGCTTGTAATCTCGCTTCGCTGAACTTAATGAAGTACAGAAAGGAAGTGAATGGTGTGATGGAGTTTGATGTCGAATCTTTCAAGGCAGCAGCAACAATCATTATTACAGCGATGGAAATTTTGGTTGGAAACTCAAGTTACCCAACACCGGCGATTGAACAGAATAGTCATGACTACAGGCCTCTTGGAATCGGATTTGCAAATCTTGGAGCGCTTCTGATGAGTCGAGGTGTTGCCTATGATTCTGATGAGGGAAGAAATATGGCTGGATCAATCATGGCATTATTATCTGGTCAGACCTATTATCAATCATCCCGTATTGCAGAAAAGGTTGGGCCTTTTGCAGGATATAAGCGTAATGAAGAACCGATGCTTGAAGTGATTGGGATGCATCGAGATGCATCGTATGAAATTCCAGCAGAAGGAGTGCCAGCTGATCTGCTTTATGAAGCACGGAAGAGTTGGGATATGGCACTTGATTCTGGGAAGAAGTTTGGTTACAGGAATTCTCAGATCTCTGTTCTTGCTCCTACAGGAACAATCGCATTCCTCATGGACTGTGACACAACGGGTGTAGAACCAGATATCGCGCTCGTGAAGTACAAGTGGCTTGTCAGTGGAGGATTAATGAAGATCGTAAATGGGACTGTCCCAGAGGCGCTTACGAGACTTGGATACTCAAAGGAGCAGTCAGAGGCCATTATTGAGCATATTGATACGCAAGATACAATCGAAGGTGCACCTCATATAAAAGAGGAACATCTTCCGGTATTTGACTGTGCATTCAAGGCAAAAAATGGTGTACGAAGTATTCAGTATATGGGGCATCTGCGAATGATGGCGGCGGTACAACCATTCATTTCTGGAGCGATTAGTAAAACCGTAAACCTTCCGCATGAAGCAACGGTTGAGGATATTGAGGATGTGTATATGGCAGGATGGAAGATGGGATTAAAAGCCATTGCGGTGTATCGAGATGGATCGAAGCGCGTGCAGGCATTAACAACCTCGACAGAAAAGGATTCAAAGAAAGCACATAATTCTGAAGAAGAGGTTGAATCAGATATTCAGGAAGCGCAGCAGGAAATTACGACGGCGAAAGTAACGGCGCAGACAACGGCACCTCGTCGAAGGCGTTTGCCAGATGAACGACGTAGCCTAACGCATCGGTTCAATGTTGGTAGCCATAAAGGATATATTACGGTGGGACTTTATAATGACGGGGCTCCGGGTGAGATTTTCATCACCATGAGTAAAGAAGGTTCTGTTATTAGCGGTCTTATGGATGCATTTGCGACGAGTGTTTCTATGGCACTTCAATATGGAGTTCCATTACCTGTTCTTGTGAATAAGTTCTCACATATGCGTTTTGAACCTTCTGGATTCACGAATAATGAACATATTCGCATGGCGAAGTCTCTGGTTGACTACATTTTCCGGTGGCTAGGAATGAAATTCCTTTCTGCAAAGGATCAGAATAAAATTGGATTAAACCTTGATACAGATGTACAAGAGGTAGCACAGGAAACGGTGGCCATCGTAGAAACACAGAAGCCATTATTTGAAGATGCCGTAGAAGGTGCACAAGAAATAAAACAAAAGGTTGCCGAGGGGACAAATGTACTTACGATGACATTTGATAATACATCTGATGCTCCCGTTTGTGATACTTGTGGATCAATTATGGTAAGGAATGCGGCATGCTACAAGTGTCTGAATTGTGGAAATACTTCCGGATGCAGCTAGGGTGGGGTATAATTAGTACATTATAAATAATAATTCTTATGAAAACAGTTCAAAATCAAGGAGTACAGGTCTGGGATATTGTTGTATTATTCCCGCTCCTATCAGTCGTTATTGTATTATTCGTCATGACATTAGTTGGATTTCAACTTGGTCAGGGAAATGAAATGACGCCATTCTTCCTATCTGTAATTTCTGTCGGGGGATTTGTCGCCTATGTAGGATCAATTGCATCAATGCTAGCCGGGTATATTTACGGAATTCACAGATTGTATACCCGAACAAAATTGGATGAGAAATCAAAGTTGTTTTGGCTGTGGATGGTGTTGTTGTTTAGTCCTATATCGGTACCGATACTACACTTCAAACACTTAAGAGCTACCGCTTGAAAATGGACGAACTTTGTCCTCAGTTCTTTGGTCCTCGCTCCATGTACGTATTAGTACACTCCGCTACGGTCCCCGAACTTCGTACAAATTTCATTCCATTTTCTGCGCGGATAAGGTTCAAGGAAATAGCATCCAGTTTTCTGCGCGGGGCTACCGCTTGAAAATGGACGATCTTGAAAGGCCTATGCCTCCTTCCCGAGGTTCAACCTCGTACGATGAGGAATCACCGATTAATTGTATTTACTGGTGATTTGTAAATAAACACATATTCGAGGTTCAACCTCGAGGTTCAACCTCCGATTTAGCTGTGGATAAGCAGGTCCGACCTTGAGGTCGGACCTTGGAGCAATAATGTATAAATTCGATTTCGAGAGGGGTCGGATTTTAACATGAAAAATTATGAACAAACATATTCCAATTCCAAAAATGGATCAGAGAATCAAGGAGCATGAGGGTTATGGACTTGTGCAAGTAATTCATGGACACGGAAAAGGAAAAACAACATCTGCACTTGGACTCGCAATACGTTGTACTGGCTCTGGACATAAGGTAAAAATAATCTATTTTGATAAAGGAGGTTCGGATCATTATTTTGAACGGATCATATTAGATCGCATTCCTGAGATCGATTACTCAGTAACAGGGCGAGACCGTATCGATCCAAAAACAAATCAATTTGATTTCTCTATACAGGAAATTGATAAAAATGAAGCAGAACGTGGAATGAGGATCGCGAAAGAAGCGTGTAAGTCAAAAGAGTACGATCTTGTTATTTTAGATGAAATTAATTCAACGGTTGATTTAGATATGGTATCGGTTCAGACCGTACTTGACCTTATTCGCAAAAAGTATAAGAAAACGGAGTTGGTTCTTACAGGAAGAAATCCACATAAACTCTTGCTTGACGAGGCGCATTTGATTTCTAATGTAAGTCTAGAGCGTCACTATTTTTATTCCGGTGTTCAAGCACGCAAAGGTCTAGATTATTAAATTATAAACTGCTTTACAATTAAGAGAGTCTTCACTATAATTTGCTCGAATATGAATATTGAAAAAGCCATTCAGCAACTTGAGAACGGTCAGCCGATCGTTGTAGGTGATAAAACAATTGAGCCAGCCTCTCATGAAAAGATTCACCTAGAGACAGGTGATATGCTCTATCTGTTTCAAGATAGTCACGACATGTGGCTAAGTGTTGATCCAGAATCTGAAGAGGTCATCCTCTTTCAAACTCTTGATGAGGAACTTGATTCGTCGGAAGAAATACAAGTATTCGGCGGTCATGACTATGAACTCTCCATGCATCACGAAGGAAATATCATGGATGATGACGAGGAATTAGAAGAAATTGCAATTTATGATTTTGAATCAAGCGATAAAGAAAGGATTAGAATATTGCAATACTCAGTATCAGGAGAGGTTGTACCAATGATTGGAAGGTTGGTGCCACCAGATGCATTACAGGAAGTATAAAACAGCCACAGGGCTGTTTTTTGTTTAGGAATCAGTAGGGTAAAATAGAGGTATGCGCAATCGCTTCGCGCAAAGACAAGGCCAGAAACGTGATTGGCGCATGAATATGCTGCGCCTTTCATTTATTGTATTTGGGGTTATTCTCATTTTCCGCCTTTTCACCATTCAAGTGATTGATGCCGGTTTTTATCATGCATTAGCATCTGGACAGCATTCATTCTATACAGAGCTCTTTGCAAAAAGGGGAAGTGTCTATGTTCGAGACTGGGTGGATAAGGAAGAATATATCGCAGCGACAAATACGAAAACAGCCTTTATTTTTGCCGAACCATCAAAAATTCAAAATGCTGAATTCGTTGCAAGACAATTGAGCGTGATTTTTGAATATGAAATGCCAGCAAATTCAGAGAAGCAGGATTCTATTCAAGAAATCTTTTCTGGATTAGAAATCGTAGAAGAAAATGAAGAATTAGAAGAGGGAACGGAAGAAAGTAATGCAGTAGAGGAAAATCCCTATGAAGAATACGAAATATTGCTTGAAAGGCTTTCGAAGGAGAATGATCCATATGAGCCAATAAAACGTGGTGTAGATGAGAACACGCTTGATCGAGTCCTTGCATTAGAGATAGAGGGTATCAATTACGTACTTGAAGAATCAAGGATATATCCAGAAGAAAATATTGGGGGACATATTTTTGGATTTTTGGGTCAGGGAGATGCTGGGGCGAGAATTGGACAATATGGAATAGAAGGTCATTTTAATACATTTCTTTCTGGGGTGAACGGGTATTTGGATTCAGTGCTTGATCCATCTGGACGGTGGATTGGAGTCGGTAATCGTTCCTTTGATCCCGCGGTTGATGGTGGTGATATTGTCCTTACAATTGATAGAACAATTCAATATAAGGCATGCGAGGCATTGTCGGAAGGAGTTGAGCGTTATCAGGCAGATTCTGGAACGATTATTATCCTGGAACCAAAAACAGGAAGGGTTATTTCTATGTGTAATGCACCAGATTTTAATCCAAATACCTATAATATGGTCGAGGATATATCTGTGTACAATAATGATGCCGTTTTACATGCATATGAGCCTGGATCAATTTTCAAACCGTTAATTATGGCAGGGGCAATTGATGCAGGAGCACTCTCTCCGACGACATTGTATGAGGATACGGGTGTAGAAGAGATAGACACCTTTAAGATTCAAAATTCGGACAAGGAAGCTCATGGCTGGCAAACAATGACAGATGTGCTTGCGAAATCACTCAATACCGGAATGATTTTTGCGATGCGTTCTATGGGGATGCCAAGTATGAGGGAATACATTGAGGCATTTGGATTTGGAAAGGTAACGGGCATTGAATTGCCTTCGGAGGTTGAGGGAGATATTTCTTCGCTCGATATAGAATCTGACATTTTCTATGCAACGGCAAGTTATGGTCAGGGGATTACGGCAACGCCCATTCAGCTTGCGGCTGCCTATGCAGCTCTAGCCAATGAAGGAAAATTATATACTCCTTATATTGTAGAAGAAATGAGGCATCAAAGTGGTTATGTTGAAAAAACGGTACCAGAAAAGGTACGGCAGGTTATTGATCCGAAAACAGCAACAACGGTTGGTGCTATGATGGTGCAAGTGATCGAAGAAGGACACGGCGACCTTGCCGCTGTTCCTGGTTATTATCTTGCCGGGAAGACGGGTACGGCGCAGGTGGTGGCAGAAGGTACTGGTCGTTATGATGCAAGTCACACGAAGGCATCATTCGCGGGATTTGGGCCTGTGGAAAATCCTCAATTTGCTATGATCGTTATGCTTGACCATCCAAAAACCTCGCCATGGGCATCTGGTACAGCAGCTCCAATTTGGGGGGAGGTGGCAGATTTTATTCTCCAATATTTTGAAATAGCTCCAACAAGAATAATTGAATGATATGAAAAAAATAATTGCAAATATCCTTTACAGAAGAGCAAAATCTTATGTAAATACTTGTGAACCAATCATTATTGCTGTGACAGGGTCCCATGGAAAAACAACAACAAAAAATGCCATTGGTTCTATTATAAAAGAGGCATATCCGGATCATTTAGTACGCATTCCAGAAAAAAGTTTTAACAATGAATTTGGTACTCCCCTTACGGTTCTTGGAGAGAAAAGTCCTGGGAGGTCCATTGTAGGCTGGTTTGCATTGATTATTCGATCATTTTTCTATCGTAAGCGTAGCTGCCCAGAAATATTGGTGCTTGAATACGGTGCAGATCGTCCAGGAGAAATTGAGCATTGGTGTAAAATGGCGGCTCCGGATATTGGTGTAATTACGGGTATTTCAGAAGTTCATGCATCAAATTACCCGAATCTTGACGAGCTTATAAAAGAAAAATCTCAATTAGCAGTATACACAAAACAAGTTCTCTGTCTTAACGCTGATGATGATGCAGTCATGTCTATGCAGGAGAAGATTCAACAGGGAGTAGATGTCTATTCCTATGGGTATGAGGGAGCAACATGTACTATTAAAAAAATATCTGTTCAACCAAATAGCGAGGAAATGTTTGAACCAGGAGAGATGTTTGTTGTGACACTGGCTGATGCTACTCTTCAAAAAGAGAACGTTGAAATACGACTGAATAATTTATTTGGTTATGCACCTATTATGTCGGCAGCAGCAGCTCTGACGGCGCACGAGGGTTTACGTTCTGTAAAAAATTCTCGAACATTAACGAGTAGAGAGGCACTTGAAGCACTCACTGTTTCTTATACTCCAACACCGGGACGTCTTCGACCTATTGCAGGAATTAAGGGGTCACTTCTCATTGATGATTCCTATAATGCGGCACCAGCTGCGACGATGAATGGTTTAGATATATTGGATACATTTCCTCTTGCTGAGGAACAGGATAGGCGTATTGCGGTACTTGGAAGAATGGCGGAGCTTGGAGAACATTCAGATCAAAGGCATTTTGATATTGGTAAACGTGTTGCAGAGGTGGCAGACACCTTTATTGCCGTTGGGGAAGAAATGAAGGTAGCAACAGGTGCGGCAAGACAGTTTGGAATGAATGATGATGCGATAGAGTGGTTTTCTACGAGCGAGGAAGCAGGAAGGTACCTCGATAGATATGTAAAACAAGGTGACATCGTTTATATAAAGGGTTCTCAATCTGCTCGCATGGAGAAAGTTGTGAAAGATCTTATGGCTGAACCATTACGATCAAAGGAATTGCTAGTGAGACAAGAAAAAAAGTGGCTGTGTTCTTAATGGGTTCACTTCTAGGTTTTGGGAGTGATTATGTTTACAAAAATGGTAAAAAGTAGTATAGTTTGCACGAATATGCACCAGGTAACATATACTGGAATTGTCGAAAAAGGCGAAGGAATAGCCGGACCCGAGTATTCGATACCAACCGCAAATCTACATCTCGATTCTGTACACATAGATCCGGGAGTCTATGTAGGTATGACGGAATATGAGGGCAAACAATATCCGAGTGCTGTTTGTTATGGCGCGAATGATTCAGAGAAATTCGAGGTACATTTACTAGATGTAACTTTTGATTTGCTTGGGAAGGAATTAACTGTTCATATACTTGATAAAGTAAGTGAAATTATTCCTTGGGAGTCAAAAGAGCGCATGAGACACAAAATATTGGATGATGTTCATTGTGTGCGAGAATATTTCAATAAGAAAAAATAGGCATTTGCCTATTTTTTCTTTGTCTTGGTGGTGACGATTTCAATCATTTTTTCTATACGGCGCTTGTCTGCCAGTAACTTTGAACGATCTTTGTTAAAGAGAATCACATTGAATACCGATTTACCGCCATGTTTTGCAAAGCGACACATGTCACCAATTTTCTTATTGACGGCGAGTTCGTTTACAGATTGAACCTTTGCAACCTTCTTAATACCCTTAAGCGCCTTTAATCTACCTTCCTTTTTCGCATAAAATTTTAGTACAGCTGCATATCCTCTTACACGTTTTGGAATGATGGGTTTACGAGGAATGCGAATAAGGATGTCATTCATGGAATGATTTATACCAAATGCCAAGTCATAAAACGTATGTCTAAAACCTCCTGCGCGCGCACCAATTTCAATAATCTTCCATCCATTTTCTGTGCGGATAAGCTCGGAATGTGCCGTAGAATTTCGTAGCCCTAATGCACGAATCCCTTTTTCTGTTACATTCTCAAGAGCATTAATACTCTTTTTTGTTAACTTAGTTGGTGTGATCTGAAAATAATTAAAGAAATCATCAAATCCAATTGTTTGACCTGTCTTTACCGCAACTGGAGGACAATGAAATACTTCTCCACGGGTACTCACATATGAATCAATTGAGTACATATCTCCCTCCATGAATTCTTCCACAATGACCTTCGGGGTATCATCGAGCTTTCTTTCCTTGTAGTGACTTTTTATTTTACGGAAAGTTTTTCGGAGAGTAGTCGCTAATTCGTCTTCATGATAACAAATTGTAACAAGAAGACTTTGTGCAAGTCCGGCCGGTTTTACGACAAGAGGGAAGCCTACCTTCTTTTCGATTTTCTTCATTGTTATAGCTGAATTGTCTTTTACAATCAAATATTTTGGTGTGATTGTTTTATCGTAGGAAGTAAAGCGACGACGCATCTGTGTTTTATCAATTGCCCATGAAACAGATTCGACCGTTGGAGTACGTAGATAGGGAACATTTGGAATAACTTTTCTAAATTTACCCATATTTGCTTCACTTCTACATGTAATAGCAAGCAATTTATCTTCATAGGGCTTCAATGCCTTCTCGATACTCGTATGGGAATTCATTTTTGCTGGAATGACAAGATCAAAACGTGCTGCAAGCTTTTCCCTTGCCTCAACATTCTTTTTATCATCTATAAGAACAACAAATTTATACTTTTTACCCCTATCAGCAAAAGCAGTACGCAATTCCTCAATGGTTCCAAGTGGAGCCGTTTGAACATAGAGGATAATATTTCGCCCATATGTCCATGATTTTTTTAATGCCATATTGTCCAAATAGTATGTAGTTAATGTACGGGAGTCAAGGCAGATTTTTTTTCTGCATGATCAAGAAGCATCTGATCAAGAATATCGAGAACTTCCTTCTGTGTTTTTGCGGTCATAAGTCCTTGTTTGTATACCTTGAAATGGGGAATGCCCTTAAAGTACCATGAGAGATGCTTGCGAAACGTATTCACAGCAGCTTCCCCATATTGTTCAAGGTGTAATTGGAGATGTTCTTTTACAACACGTATACGTTCCTCAAGTGTGACAATAAATGGTTCTCTTCCAGCAAGTACATCCTCAATTTGTCTAAATATCCATGGATTCCCAAGGGCACCTCTTGCGATCAATACGCCGTCACAACCTGTTTCTTCAATAGCTTGGAAATAATCCTCATAGGTGAATACATCGCCATTATAGAGAACAGGAATAGAAACAGTTTCTTTTACACGACGTACAATATCTCGATTCGACAACCCAGAATATCCCTGTTCTTTTGTACGTCCATGTACCGTAATCAGATCGGCTCCCGCTTCCTCAATATGTTTAGCGAATGCAATACATTCTTCATGATCCGACCAACCTGCACGCATTTTTACAGATAGGGGAACGGTAATGACTCCCTTCATTGCTCTAACAATAGAGGTTGCATGCTCTGGGTCCTTCATGAGTGCAGAACCGTTAAAATTTGAAGTGATTTTATACACAGGACATCCCATATTGATGTCAATTCCATCTGGGTGATGTTTCTTCTCGATAATAACAGCACACTTAGCCATCGTTTCTGGATTTGCACCAAATATTTGTTGCACGAGTGGACGTTCGGCGCCGTGTATATCGGTCATGTCAAGCGTCTTGTTATTCCCGCGTACCACGGCTTCCGAGGAAACCATTTCTCGAAACACAATAGGGGACGCAATAGATTTTACAATGCGACAATAAGCAGAGTCGGTCATGTCTGCCATCGGTGATAGCGCAACGATGGGCCTTTGTATGGTTTTCCAATCAATCTTCATAACGGCGAACAATAACAGAAAATACAGGTATTGTCAATCTGCATTAGTCACATTATACTATGAGCATTACTTAGTAGAAAGAAATATGAAACTATCTTCCACGACATCAATGTTCCTTCTTGCAGGTGTAGTTGTTGTAGCACTTATTGGAGCAGCTGTTTTGAAAAATGTTGGACCTTCTAAATACGACGATTTTGCGCAGTGTCTTGCCGAGAAGGGGGCATTTGTATACGAAGCGTGGTGGTGTAGTGCCTGCGCGGCGCAAGAGGAGCAATTTGGAACAGCCTATAGACATGTGCCTAAAAAAGAATGTGCAGCGGCAGGACAGTCAAGCTCATTTGCCCTTTGTGAAGAAGATGGCATTACTTCAACGCCAACATGGCGATACCCTGACGGTTCATTGAATCCAGGTGTACACCCCATGTCAGCATTAAGTGAAATATATGGTTGTGAATTACCTCAATAAGATTCGAAGAACGCACCTTATCTCGCTTTTGATTCTCTTCAGTATCATTGGATTAATTTCAGCAATCTATACGGCATCGGCACATTACGGAGATGTCTCACTCGCTGTATGTAGCTTGAATGAAACATTCGACTGTGGAACGGTAAATAACAGTAAGTGGTCTGAGATAGTAGGAATACCTGTTTCGGTTCTTGGACTTATATCCTATGCACTGTTTATTATCGGAGGAGTATCTGTTTATAAAAAACCACATGAACTCATTGAAATGCTCATGGGTGTTTTAGCAATTGTCGGTCTTGGTTTTAGCCTGTACCTTACGTCAATTGAAGCATTTGTTCTTCAGACATGGTGCTTGTTCTGTATCGCATCACAAATTGCTATTTTAGGTATTTTCATCTGTGTGATGCGAATCCGGGCCATTGATGCAAAAACATTTCCTCAACAAGAGATTGCATGAAACAATTGTCATTTCATGGAGGTGTACGAGGAGTAACAGGGAGCTGTTACCTGCTTGAAAATGAAAAGGGGAAAATCCTGATTGATTGCGGGATGCATCAAGGGGAGAGGATGTGTAGCAAAATAAATTACGAGCCTTTTGATTTTGACCCATCTCAAATCGATGCGGTCATTATTACGCATGCTCATTATGATCACACGGGCCGTTTACCTCTACTTATTGAGCGTGGGTTTAGGGGAAAGATCTACATGACAGCACCGACAAAGGAACTTAGTAGGCATATTCTGGAAGATGCCATGCGCATTATGCAGGAAAATGCAGAGCATTGCGGAGATGAGGTCCTTTATTCAGCCGAGGATCTTAAAAAGGTCTTTTCGCTTACAACGGGTCTGGGTTACCATACAGAGTTTGAGCCTGTACGCGGTATGCGCGCTATGTTTCATGATGCTGGTCATATTCTTGGGTCAGCATATATTTCAGTTGATATAGAAGGAGAACGTTTTATTTTTAGTGGAGACCTTGGTAATGACGATGTACCCATTCTTCCGGACACAGAGATACTAGAAAGCGCAGATTATATTGTGTGTGAATCTACGTATGGAGATAAGGATCATCATAAATCATCTGAAAGAAAACAGCGTCTATTAGATGCGCTTGATAAAACGTTACCAAGAGGCGGTACAGCAATCATACCTGCATTTTCTATCGAGAGAACACAGGAGTTATTATATCTACTGAATGAATTATGTACGGAAGGGCAATGTCCACAAGTACCGGTTTTTCTTGATAGTCCGCTTGCAATAAAGGCAACGGAAGTGTACGAGAAATATAGTAATTATTTACGATTTGATAAACCTCATTCTGCAGGTGTTGATCAGGATTTTTTCTCATTTCCAGGACTACATGTCACCATGTCCGTTGATGATTCAAAAGAGATTAATCACTACAAGGGAGCAAAAATAATTATTGCAGGATCTGGTATGATGACGGGTGGTCGTGTAGTACATCACCTAAAACAGTATCTATCTGATGAAAAAAGTGCTGTAATTATTATTGGGTATCAGGCGGATCATACCCTTGGAAGAAAGATTCAAGATGGGGCAGAGGCGGTAGAAATTCATAGACAACATATTAAAGTACGTGCACGTATTTATGAGATTGAATCTTTTTCTGCTCATGCTGGTAGGACAAAACTTGCGACTTGGGTTCAACCAAAATCTGGTCCGGCAAAAAAAATATTCCTCGTGCATGGCGATGATAATGTGAAACCAATGCTAGCAAAACATATGCAGGAAAAAGGAGTTATGTCTGAAATAATCATTCCACAGTTTCAAGGAAAATTTGAATTATAAAAAATCGAGGTTTTCCTCGATTGAGTGTACGCCACGTGTTGTTTTAATCTCCGAACAGGTAGCCCAGTTCCGGGATCAACATTCATGGATTGGATCCAAATATCACCCTTAAAACAATGCTTCTCTTCATGACCATGTATATAGTGAAGCACGAGGCGCGCGTCTTCTTCTGTTGTCTGTCCCTCCTGGCACCTGTATGTTTGCGTGAGCGAAACACTTGCTCCGCATGTATTGCATGTTCCACGTGCAATAAATAACCGAACCATATCACCTCTTTACGAGGCTAGCATATTTTTTATTGTCGTGAAGTATTCTCAAAATAAAATTCATAAAACTCAGCGGAGCTTGATTGGTTTGGTATGAGAGGATCAATAGAAAAAAAGGAATGATTTAACGTATTTAATCGAATATCGAATTGATTATGAGTAATTATTTTCTCATTTGTATAGATGGACTTAATGACAGGGTCATCGTTTGAATCATGATGAATCTGTTGAAGATCAAGCTCATCTCGCCAACTATAATGCACCGCAGACACGGTGCCTGATACATCAATAAAGGTGTTACGTGCTCGTATCGTCGCATCTCCTTCTATAATAATTCGTCCTTGAATAAGTCGTATTGTGAATGAATCCTGTCGTGTGTCTTCTAGCTGAATCTCAGTATTTTTGTCTAAGTACATGTGAATGTCATGCGTAAGGAATTGTACATAGTCGTCCTGACTAACGATCAGAGAACCTCGGTCATATGGCTTTTCATCAATGAGAATATAGGGGTATGCATCTGTAGAATAAAGCTGATGCCAAATAAGGGCACATGTGGAGAGTGCAACAAGGAGAACGATTCCTATGGTAATATACGAACGTTTATTCATAAATAAATTATATGGCATTGTTAGAATTTTACGGGGAAACATGTCCTCATTGTATTGCAATGAAGTCCATGGTGAAAGCAGTAGAAGAGAAACATGGAGTTGAGTTTGAAAAATATGAAGTTTGGAATGATGAAGCAAATGCAGAAAAGATGAAGGAATATGACAAAGGATTATGCGGAGGTGTTCCGTTTTTCTACAGTACAGAATCAAAAGAATTTCTTTGTGGGAGCGTAGAGGAGGAGGAGTTCGATGCATGGGTCAAAAAAAATAAATAGCATACGCTTGAAATTCATCCGTTTATATATTGGCGCATTTTTTTCACACATCTACGCGTTTCACTGCACTGTGCGTTCTAGTGCACTTCAGTTCTGCACTCGATGATTTAAACAAATTACATCCAGTCAATTACGCGGACATGTTTCAAGGAAATATCATCTCGTTTTCTGTGCGAACTATGTCGGACCTTAAAAACTTTCACTATAATAGATAATAAGCTAAATGCTGGACTAGGCTAGTTGTTTTATCGTCTAGTATGTCATGCGGTCGATCCAATGCGCATCAACTTCTACATGTAGATCGAGGAACCATTTTTTTCCAGAGATCGTTTCAAGCTCTCTTCTCGTAGATTGTCCAATCTCCTTAATCCCCCGAGCACCTTTTCCGATCACCATTCCTTGATAACGCTTATTGATCGTTAATATTCTCGCCTTTACATACATGGTTCCATTATCGCGCTCAGAAAATTCATCAACAACGACATGTATTTGATAGGGTACTTCTTGCCGTAATCGTAAAAAGAGCTTCTCGCGAATAATTTCAGCAATTTGTTGTTCGGATGTTAAATTAGAAAATTGACCTTCTGGGTACATGAATTCTCCTTCGGGAATATGGTCATGAATCCATCGCTTCAAAACATCTACATTTGATCCGTGCTTTGCGGATATCTCAACATATCCATCGAATTGCTCTGCAAGGTCCCTATAAAAATCAATATATCTTCTAGATTTTGAATCATCGATTTTATTGATGACGAGTAGTTTTGGTTTTTCGATATGTTCAATCATCTTCATGACCTGCTTCTCTTCATTGCCTATATCTCTTGTTGCATCCACAACATATAAAATTGCATCAATATCTTCGAGGGAATTCCTTGTCCAATCAAGGAGTTTTTTTGTGAGCGGATCTTTAGCTTTTTGCATGATCCCAGGAGTATCCACAAATACGACCTGTGAATCGATAGAGGTCATGACGCCTTGAATAGGCATGCGAGTTGTTTGAGGTTTTGGTGTCGTAATCGCCACTTTTGTACCAATTAAGGCATTTAATAGTGTTGACTTTCCGACATTTGATCGCCCAATGAGGACAGCGAAGCCACTTTTCATACGACGCAACCATAACAGTTTGTGATTAATTTGTCACTAAGGTAAGTAGTATTTGGTATACTGTGCTTATGAAATACACTATCGCTACATTATTACTTATACTGCTTGCTGCACTAAATATTATTGTAATTTTACGATTAGTACTTGAATCACCATCCATTACTTCAGAAGAAGTGCTTGAAGAAGTGGAGGAATTAAGGAGTCAAAATCTTATTCCAGAGCTTGATGATGTTGGGATAAAAGAAATCGTTGGAGCTGTAGAGGCAGACGCAGAGTCGCTCTATCGTTTTGTTGGATATATCTCTGTGCAAAATGCACAAGAAATTCCTGTAGAGGATGCTATTGTGACTTATCAATTTATTACTTCGTCGGACATACAAATACTTCAATCAAAGACAGATGGAAATGGAAAGTCGGTCATCGACATATATTTTAATGATAAAGGGACCTATAGAATTGAGGTTCTTGACATTACGGGAGATGGAATACAATTGAGTACTAAACTCAGTACACAACTTAATTTGACACAAGTAAATTAAAGATTACATTGGAAAGATAGCTCTTCACGAATAATCTTTATGCTAACAGACCTACGAAATATATTCCTCGGTGTTATTGCCGTCCTTTTTGTTATTTTTCTTCTCACGCTGATTCGGACGCCTGCAGAAAAAGCTCTTGAGTCTACAAATCCTGAATTATACGAATTGGTGGAAGGTGGAAGCATATTACGTGAAATAGCAAGTAATCTTGTCAGTGGAGGTCCACCTCCGGACGGCATTCCTCCCATCGAGAATCCCATTTATATCTCCATGGAAAATGCAGATGACTTTCTTAATGACGATGATATTGTTTTTGTTACAAATTTTGGTGGTCAGGTAAAACTATTTCCGCAAAGGATACTCGTTTGGCATGAAGTCGTGAATGATACATTTGGTTCTGAGCAAGGGACATTAACCTATTGTCCACTCACTGGAACGGTTATAGGATATAAAAATACACTCCTTGATAAAACAGTAACCGATTTCGGAACATCGGGCAGTTTGGTAAATAGCAATTTAGTGATGTATGACCGGGACTCTGGTAGTTTCTGGCCACAAATTCTTCGGCAAGCCGTGACAGGGGACAGGGCGGGACAGATAGCGGAAATGTTTCCTGCGATATGGACAACATGGGAAATGGCAGAGGAATATTACGCAGATGCACTTGTTCTTTCTAATGCTACGAGATCAAATAGAAATTATTCCTATGATCCATATGGGGGCTATGATGATGAAGGAGGGTATTATTTTGAGGGGGGTCCATTATTCCCAGCAATGAATACAGATGATAGATTGCCTGCGAAGGAAGTGGTGCTTGGTGTATACGATGAAGAAAAAATTGCCTTCAGAAAATCGTCTGTTATGCTACAAAAAGAAATGACGCAGCAGGGGTATACGGCACGTTATATAGAGGAGTTAGATGCCGTAGAAGTTATTGCTACAGAAACGGGCCAGCCGGCTGATTATGTGGAGGGATTTTGGTTTGCTTGGGTAGCGTACTTCCCGGAAACAGCACTATTTGAATAGGCACTCCGTTTATATACTGGCGTACTTTGCATTCACATCTTGCGCACTTCGCTACACTGTACGTATTAGTACACTTCCGCTCAGTGCTCGATGTTCAAGCAAATTACATCCAGTCTATTTCACGGACGGACTCGTTGCCTATCGAAAGGTCCGTACCTCAATCGAGAGGTCGGACCTTAGACGTTTTGAATAGCCGGTTAGCAAGCTAGCTATTAGCGAATTAGCAACTTAGCTCTTAGCGCACACCGTCATTCCAGACTAAGATCTGGAATCTTACGTATCCCGTATTCTACTGAATCGAGGTTGTACTGAGCCGAGGTTGAACCTCGAGGTTCAACCTCGCACAGTGAGAAATGGAGGATATATTGTATTTATTGATGATTTATAAAAAAATACTTATACGAGGTTCAACCTCCTGTGGATAAGTAGGTCGGACCTTGAGGTCGGACCTCGAGTCGATAATGAAATTGTATTGAATTAATTCTACTTTTTCTTCACCAATTTTGTTACAAGCTCGACATGTGGCGTATGCGGGAACATGTCTATGGCTCGCATATGTTCAATATCATATAATTCCTGCAAAAGTACCATTTCTCTTGCAAAATTTTTATAATGACATGAAATATAGATAATTTCATTTGGAGCATTTTTCAAAACATCTTTTAATGCATTATCATGCATTCCAGATCGAGGTGGGTCCAAAATAACCAAATCTGCATTTGCCTGACTCCAATCATATTCCTCGGTTTTTGCATCATGGAATTCAACGTCTAATTGATTTTTGATCGCATTTTGTTTTGCATCCTCAATCGCTTTTGGATTGAGTTCTACACCTAGAACATCCTTTGCTCCGTTCTTTGCAAAAGCAAGAGCAAAAAATCCAGTTCCACAATAGAGATCTAGAATCCTCTTACCCTCAATATCACCTGCAAATTCTAAAACCGTTTCTAACAATGTAGCAGCACCATGCGAATTTGTCTGAAAAAATGCATTTGGTGAAATCAAATAAGAAATATCAGCAATTATTTCTTCAATGACTCCATCTCCAGAGATAATACGTATGTCATCTGCAAAAGATACATCCGTTATTGTATGGTTCACGGACCAAAGAACGGTTGTTGCCTGTGTTTTTTCCGCAAGCGATTCTAGTTGAGTTTGCACCAATGCTTCTTCTTCTGAATTTTCTGGTGCACTTGTCACAATATTCACCATCGTTTGACCATGTGTAGTCGCCCGTAAAACAGCATAGCGAAGTAGTCCCGTATGGGCCTTTCTGTCATAAAAGGAAAGCCCTGCTGTTTTTGTCCAATCGCGTACAATATGAAAAAGAATCTCAATCTTCTTGTCTGCAAGGAAACAGGTATGATCATCAATAACTTTCCACCATTTACCTTTTTGTCTCATACCTACGCGACCCTCAAAATCAATCACAAAATCCATGCGATTTCTATAATGTTCGGTAATAGGTGAAGGAAGGATTTCCTTTACATGTATATCAAGCTCTTTTAATTTAAATGATCCATTTATATCTTGAATCTTTTGTTGTAACTGATCAGCATAAGGAATATGTGACCAGGAACAAGATCCGCAAACTTCTTTATTGGGGCATTGAGATTTCATAGAATGAGTTATTCTTGCAAATACAGGCAATACTAGCTATAAAATAGACACAAGTCAATGTATGATTATTATTGCACACAATATTCGTAGTTTATATAATGTCGGTTCCATTTTTCGAAATTGCGCGGCATTCAATGCAGAATTACTCTATTTAACGGGTATTACAGGTACGCCACCACGAAAGGAAATTGCAAAGGTCGCTTTAGGTGCTGAACAAATCGTGAAATGGGAACAAGGGGAGGTGAAAGAAGTTATTCAGCAATTAAAGCAGTCCGGATATAAAATATACGGTCTTGAAATCACGGATGATGCGGTAGATATTACAAATGTTCCAAAAGAGAACATTGCCCTTGTGCTTGGGAATGAAGTTGAGGGGATAGATTCTGATACAATGAAATTACTCGATGGTACAGCGGTGATTAAAATGGGGGAGAAAAAATCTCTTAATGTATCCGTTGCATCGGGAATTGCATTATATGAAATTACAAAATAGTTTTTCTGTCGTTATACCGACAATGAATGAGGAGGAGAATATCACCCTTCTTTTTCGAGATATACAAAAACAGACAATGCAGCCCAATGAAATTATTATTGCCGATGCACATTCTACTGATGGGACTGTTCATGTGGCAAAAAAGTTTGGGGCAATCGTCGTAGAAGGCGGTTTACCAGGCATTGGAAGGAATAAAGGCGCTGAAATTGCTCAATCTGAAATCCTTATTTTTTTTGATGCCGATATACGTTTATTTGATAAAAACTTTCTTGAAAATGCGATGAATGAATTCACAGACAGAGCATTAGGAATTGCAACGGCGGATCTGAAACCAATGAGTGAAAATTGGTTCGATATTTTTGGGCATAAGGTGTATAATTGGCTTGTCAGGAGATGGGCAAAAAAGAAACCACATGCAGCGGGGTCATTTATTATGGTTCGGAAGGATGTGCATGATGCGATCGGAGGATTTGATGAAGAAATCCTGCTAGGAGAGGACAGAGTATATACATTACAAGCAGGGAATATTGCAAAATATGCTGTTCTGAATACGGTCGAGGTAAATGTATCGGTACGTAGAATGACAAAGGATGGTCGAATAAGAACGGTCATTACTTATATCATTGCGGAAATACATATGCGTTTTATCGGTTCGATTAAGCATAATAAATTTCATTACAATTTTAGGTATGAAAAGAAGAAAAAAATATGAAGGCAAAGCAGGAAAAGAATGTACTTTTTGATAAACAGTCCGTAAATCACGCAGAGGTGATTCAGAGATTAGTACTTGAAAGTTCTCCAAGAAAAACATTTCTTGTGATGATTGTACTATCAAGTGTTATGGCTACTATTGGGCTTCTGAATGACAGTGCTTCCATTGTCATTGGAGCAATGCTTGTTGCACCGCTTCTCTGGCCGGTTCTTGGAATATCTATGGGAACATTACTTCGTGATTGGCATATGATCTGGCTCTCTATTGTGAGCATTATCTTTTCTTGCGCACTAGCGATCGGGACGGCAATTTTGATTACTTTCCAATATGTGCCACTTGGTGCATCACGAGAAATACTATTACAGACCAATTTTTCCTTCATGATTCCTGTTGCTATTGCCTCTGGGTTTGCCGCTGCCTTTGCGCTTAGCTATGAGCATATTAAGGAAGCGGTAACGGGTGTCGCAATTTCTGTTGCACTATTACCACCGCTCGTCACGGTTGGAATCGGACTTGGTGGGACGGACTGGTCGCTTGTTTCAAGGGCATCAGAGTTATTCATCATTAATTTGGTGGGGATTATTTTGACATCCTTCATTGTATTCTGGTTGCTTGGTTTTGGATCACATAGGCGTGTTGCGGAATCAGCTGTGAAGAGGGAGCGGAAGATTTTAAACGGTAAATAGTCAATAAATAGGGGGTATGGCATATAATGCAGTGAATGGGAAAAAATTTGTCTGGTGGCATTTCTCTGAATTTGAGGAGTCTGATTTTGAGACACTTGAAGAACATTTTCAATTCCATCCTCTTGATTTTGACGATATTCGTGACGATACCGAATTAACAAAACTCGATGTCTATAAGCATTACCTTTTTTCCATTATTAATATCCCTGTTTTTGATTTAAAAACAATGCAGATTACAAAACGTAATTTAGGAGTGTTCATATCGAAAGATTATATTGTTACGGTGACACGTAAACCAATTGAATCCGTTGACAGGTTTTTTGAACGGGCGCAGAGAAGTTCAGGACTACGTAGAGAAGCGATGGCAAAAAGTACAGGTTTTTTCTTGTATAAATTACTTGATTATATCTTCCGGGATACCAAAGTTATTTTGCGTGAATTGGTCAGGGAAACAGATCAGGTTGAGAAACAGGTATATGATAGCCATACGCGAGTTACCACGAAACGATTGGGGATGCTACGAAGAAATGTTCTGTTTATGCGGCATATGATTGAGCCGCAAAAAATTCTATTGGAGCAATTCCTTCATGCGAAGAAAACCTATTTACCCAATACACTTGAAATCTATTTTGATGATATTCGTGATAGTTTGAAAGGAATATCTGTTATGCTCGATAATCATAAGAATATTGTTGATGGTTTATTTGATGTCAATGAAGCATTCCTGTCGCATAGAACGAATGAAATTATCCGGTTTTTGACAATCATATCTGTTGTACTGATGCCACCAACGCTTATTACAAGCTATTACGGTATGAATGTGGATGGGCTGCCGTTTAGGGAAAATATTCTTCTCGTTTCGATGATTATAGGAGCTTCTCTCATCCTATTTGTGCTACTTATTTTACGTATTGATAAGAAGAAATAGTATGTCGCGACCAATTCCTGTCGATGTCATTCCATCTCATGTCTATTTATCTATTAAAGATCAAACGACACTATTTGGTATTGGCTACCCAATGAGCATATTGGCAAATCACAATCAATCAGGGCAATATGTCTATCAAGAAAAGGTGACAATCGCAGGAAAGCTGAAGCGTTCCATTTCTGTGCATGTACTTGGACCAAACTGGAAGAGAAGTCATGTGGAAATCACACCTACCGAAGCGGTGTATTTAGGTTTGAAAATTCATGGTACAAAAACAGGGGATATATCTGGTGCAGCTCCATGTACAATCACGGGTCCAAATGGCAGTGTGAAACTTGATAAGGGAGCCATTATTCCAAGGCCACATTTAACCTGTAGTACAGATGATGCAAGAAGACTACATTTAGTAAACGGTCAATTAATTTCTGTAGAAATACTTGGAGAAAAGTCCATTCAGATTTACGATGTTATTGTGCGCGTACATCCTACATTCCGACTTCGCATTGAACTCCATCAGGACTATGCGCGAGATCTATGGATCACACGGCCTATTCATGCACGAATAATAAATTAGTATGTACAAATTATTGATCCCATTCATCATATTATTCGCCATGCCGGTACATGCAGCAGAAGGACCAGATTTGGCATTGATGACCGGAAATATTCATTATTCAACGGATGTATTTATCGCAGGGGATGCGGTACGAATGTATGTTACTGTTCGTAATTCAGGCACAGAAGATGTTGCTGGATTTGTACGATTCAAGAATGGAAATCAGGTTCTTGGAGATTCTCAACCGATTTCCTTGGTAAATAACGGGTCATTTGAAGAAGTATGGGTGGATTTTACCGTACCGAACGAACCTTTTAATATTCAAGTTGAAATTGCTGGAACAGAACCAGCTGATATTGATGCAAGTAATAATGTATTTCTCACTAATATATTCAACCCCGTTTTTGATTATGATCATGACGGTATAGAAAATGAACAAGATAATTGTCCAAATGATGAAAATGCAAATCAGTTAGACTCAGATGGGGACGGTGTAGGTGATATATGTGATGATATACCACTTCCTGACGAAGATGAAGAAGCGTTGCAAGAGTCCGCAGTAGTTACTCCCATTGTTGAAGAGCTTACTCTACCCGAAAGCTCTCCTGTTGAATCATTTGCATTTATTGATTCAGGTGAATCGACACTCGAGGACCTAGAGCTTATGATCGACTCACACAATACGGGGACAGAAAGGGGAGAAATTATTCCAGGAGCTATTCTTAGGCTCTCGCCACGTGCCGGATTTGTATTCGCACAGATTGATTGGAGAACATATGATTTCAGGGCGCTATTTCCTGAACGTGAAGGCCAAACATATGCATGGTCATTTGATGATGGAGCCATTTCTGCTCAATCGTCAGTGAGGCATGTATTTAAAAAGCCTGGTCAGTATGAAGTGAAGCTCGTTGTGACAGATGAGGACGGCATGATGCAGGAAGACTCACAAATAATCGAGATTTCGTTTTTTCACTTGCAGAATCCCATTGTGATTTTACTGATTTCAAGTCTCATGACGACCATTATTGTATTATTCGTTCTTTCCATATTGCGTAGGAGAAAAGAATTAGCATCGTAATGTGATTCGTAAATTATTCCACGGAAAGTCGAGCACGATAACGAGTGCAGCAATAATTGTTGCAGGGTTTTCGATATTGTCTCGAGTGGTGGGATTTGTACGTGATCGTATCCTTGCTGGGCAATTCGGAGCAGGCGAGGATCTCGATGTCTATTTTGCCGCATTTCGTATTCCAGATTTTCTCTTTCAGATGATTGTTGTTGGTGCCTTGTCAGCGAGTTTTATCCCATTATTTTCAAAGTATTATCGTTTGAAGGGGCATGATCGCGCTTGGGCAATGACCAATAATGTTCTTAATGTTGTGCTGGTGCTCTTTGTTGCAATTGCTGGTATAGGTATTGCCCTCGCAGATTATTATGCACCGCTCATTGCGTATGGTTTGTCGCCAGAATTACAATCCCAAGTTGCTGATTTGTCACGCATTATGCTTGGTGCACAGGTCTTACTGGCAATCTCAATGGTGTACGGGTCGGTATTACAAAGTGTACGGCGATTCTTCCTTTATTCATTTGCACCCATTTTTTATAATTTTGGGATTATATTTGGTGCATTATTTCTCGCGCCTAAATTTGGTGTCATTGGACTTGCATACGGAGTATTTATCGGTGCGGCAATGCATATGCTTATTCAAACATATGGCGTATTGAGTCTAGGGTATAGGTATTGGCCAAGAATAAAATTAAAGGCTCCTGAAATAAAGTACATTGTTAAACATATGCCGCCACGTGTGCTTGGCCTGGCAGTAAATCAATTAAACTTTGTTTTAATGACCGTTCTGGCGTCCACGGTGACAACAGGAGCGATTACGATTTTACAATTCGCTTATAATCTAAATTTCTTTCCTATTGGTGTTATTGGGGTATCCTTTGCAATTGCCTCATTTCCAGCACTTTGTGAATATGCATCAGGTGAGAGTTCAGCACAATTTAAGGAGGCATTTTCAGGAACCGTGAGGCAAATACTATTCTTTATTGTGCCTGCTACGATTCTTTTTGTATTAATGAGAGCGCAAATTGTGCGTGCGGTTGTTGGTGCAGGAGAATTTGGTTGGACAGAAACAATTATCACCGCGGATCTGCTAGGCTTTTTTGCCATCAGTTTTTTCTCGCAGGCAATTGTCTATGTACTTATACGAGCCTTTTTCGCGTATGAGGATACGATGACACCTTTTTGGATTGCCCTGTTATCCCTTGCCACAAATATCGGCCTTGCATTCCTATTTGTACAAGAATTTGGTATTGCTGGGTTTGGAATGGCATTTAGCATTTCTTCCGTATTACAAATGATCGCTCTTTGGACTATTTTACGAGCAAGAATCGGCTCACTTGGTGAATGGCGCATTATTAAATCAACTTCAATATTGGTTGTAGCGGGTGCTCTTGCAGGAATCACCATTCAAATTATGGAAAATATGGTGGTGGTATTTTTCTCAATCGATACATTCCTTGGGATCGTTGGACAGGTATTGATTGCAGGAGGAATGGGGATGCTTATGTATGCCCTTGCGACGTACCTGATGCGCTCAGAGGAAATGATTTCCTTACTTGCTGGTATGAAAAAGCGATTCTTCAAGCGCGCAAAACCAGCAGAACCGATTGCAACTGCACAACAATAAATTAATCCGAGGTTCAACCTCGATATATTATCCCCACCGAGGTTCAACCTCGCATATCCAAAAAGTGATTAAATAATACTCTTTTGCATAGATTACCCTCCCGAGGTTCAACCTCGAGGTTGAACCTCGGTGTTGGAGGTTGAACCTCGGGAGGGGATTTTACCCTGTAATCAAACTCTGATAATATCTGAGACGTATGACATCTGCAGAACTTCGAAAACTCTATATTCGATTTTTTACCCAAAATGGACATGCTGAAATCCCTTCAGCATCGGTTGTTCCAGAAAATGACCCTTCTGTTTTATTTACGACGGCAGGAATGCATCCGCTTGTACCGTATCTAACCGGGGAAACACATTCTGCCGGTACAAGGCTGGTTAATGCGCAAAAATGTGTTCGTACCGGAGACATTGATGAAGTTGGGGATGAAACGCATCTGACATTTTTTGAGATGCTTGGGAATTGGTCACTTGGTGATTACTTTAAAAATGAATCCATAGAGTGGAGCTTTGAATTTTTGACATCGAATGAGTGGCTTGGGATACCGATTGAACGATTGGCGGTGAGTGTGTTTGCAGGTGATGACGATGCAGAATTTGATCAAGAGGCCTATGATCTATGGGCTTCTTTGGGTATTTCAGAATCAAGAATTGCAAAGCTTGGTAAAGAGGACAATTGGTGGCCTGCTGGCGGAAAACATACGGGACCTCAAGGACCGGATACGGAAATATTTTATTGGACGGGTGAGGGGAATGCTCCTGAAAGCTTTGATCCTGAAAATGAAGCATGGGTAGAAATTTGGAATAATGTATTCATGCAATTTAATAAGGATGATGCAGGAAATTTGACGCCACTCACTCAGAAAAATGTTGATACCGGCATGGGACTTGAACGCGTCGTAGCTGTTCTGCAAGGAAAAAAATCCTCGTATGAAACAGATATTTTTGCAGGAATTCTTGGAAAAGTACAAGAGTTGTCCGGCAAAGAATACACAGGTGAATGGAAGCCATCGATGCGGATCATTGCAGATCACATTCGTAGCGCCATCGTTATTATTTCAGATGGGATTCAGCCATCCAATAAGGATCAGGGGTATATTTTACGTCGATTGATTCGCCGAGCGGTGCGTCATGCGCGTAAACTTGGTATTGCAGGAGTGGATTTGATGTCACCGTTGACGGATGAAGTTGTGAAATCTCTTGGTGAGGCATATCCGTCTATTGCTGAACAAAAAGAGATGATTGTGAATACTCTAGAACAAGAAGCAATGAAATTTGATAAGACGGTTGAAAAGGGTTTGCGCGAGCTGCAAAAACTGTGGGACAAGACACAAAATATTTCTGGTGAAGATGCATTTAATTTGTATCAAACATTTGGTTTTCCTTTTGAATTGACTGAAGAAGTAGCAAAAGAACATGGACAAACCGTAGAGTCAGGTGCATTTCGGAAGGCATTTGAGGATCATCAGGCGAAATCACGCGAAGGTGCTGGGAAAAAATTCGCTGGAGGATTAGCTGATGATTCTATTGAAACAACGCGTCTTCATACGGCAACGCATTTACTTCATAAGGCGCTCCGCACCGTTCTTGGTGATCATGTAGAGCAAAAAGGATCGAATATCACAAAGGAAAGACTACGTTTCGATTTCTCGCATGATGCAAAAATGACGGATGAACAAAAGGCCGAAGTTGAACATATTGTAAATGAACAAATTAACGCTGCATTACCCGTTACATTTGAATTGATGAGCGTTGAGGATGCGAAAGCGGCAGGAGCGCTTGGATTTTTCGAAGACAAATACGCTCAACAGGGCGGAAAAATAAAAGTGTATTCTGTCGGAGATTTCAGTAAAGAGATTTGCGGCGGGCCTCATGTCACAAATACATCTGAACTTGGAAGCTTTAAAATCAAGAAAGAACAAGCCAGCTCTGCAGGAATACGACGGATAAAAGCCGTACTTAGTTGATGTAAGAGATAAGATCACTATCTATGCAAGAAAAAAGAAACAAGTCAGGTGCAGAATTTATCAAGAAGAAATAAAATTTGCATCAAAGCAAAGAGGTTGAATCTGCAAAAAAAAGAAAAGAGGAAAAAACAGGAGAGGTTATTCCACAAAGTCCCGAGGTACAAATTCAGAATTATTTAGATCGTTTTCAAGAAATCATTGATCGTGAGAATGGTCAGAGTCGACAAGACGGAATCGAAGCCATTAAGCGATTCATGCGTCGAAGATTTGTCATACAGTCAGAAGATATACCAGAGTCTGTTTTTCTCTTAGAGCAGCGTATTGCAAGGCAGCTCGGTCATGGTCATGTAGAAATCACGGAAGAATTCAAAAAACGCAAAATAAAAGAGATTATAGACAATCAAGTACAGTCACTCGATAAGTGGATAGACTATTTATCAAGCGAAGATGCGACATACCCGGATTGGGCAAAATATTGGGCATTCCGAAGTGTGACGGAAATGGGGAAACTCAAAAGGAAAGAAGGAAAAGATGGATCAATCACCGCCTCTTTTTCAAAACGGAAAAAAGACACTGCTTCAGCATTTCCGCCCATGAATCCACGCGCTCTTGCTCTTGTGGTAGATACAATTACAAAACAAGTACAAGAAAAGCAAAAACCAAAGAAAAAGAGGATGCCCCTTAAAAATATCAGTAAAAAACTAGACGACGCGGCATTTAGACAACTGACTTCAACAGAAAGCTTTTCCAAAATCTATGCACAATTTCTTGTTGAGCTTCCAGAATACTCAACAGAAGGACTACAGGAGATTCGCGGTGAATGGGTAAAGTATGATCAGGGGTCAAAACCAGATACGCTCGTGAAGTCCCTCGAAGGATATCCACTTGAATGGTGTACAGCTGGATATGACACAGCAGAATCACAATTACAAGGAGGGGATTTTTATGTGTACTATTCATTAAATGAAGATGGGAATGCACATGTTCCACGCGTCGCTATACGTATGGAGCAAGAACGTATCGCAGAAGTACGAGGTATAGCACCGAATCAAGAAGTTGATCCCTATATTTCTCCCGTGATTGAAGAAAAGATGGAGGAATTTGGTAAAGAAGGTGAAATCTATCAAAAGCGAAGTCGGGACATGAAGCAACTGACGGATATAGAAATGCGCTCACAGCATCAAGAGCTGACGAGGGAAGATCTTCGATTTTTGTATGAAATCGACGGACAAATTGAAGGATTTGGCTATAGCGGAGATCCACGTATAGACGAATTGCTGGAAGGGAGGGATAGGCGATTAGACATTGCAACGGTATTGCAGGTTTCACCTGAACAAATAAGTTTTTCGCAAGAAGAGGCAATTGCAGGCGATATTGTATTCCATTACGGAGATCTTAATTTTCTGAGACTTACATCTGCAGAGGGACTCACACTTCCTGAATCTGTAGGCGGAAGCCTTAATCTTTGGAGACTTACATCTGCAGAGGGACTCACACTTCCTGAATCTGTAGGCGGAGACCTTTATCTTGGGGGACGCGCCGAGGGAGAATAAACAGTATTAAGAAGCAAATATCCTCATCATTCAATAGTATAAATCAATCAAGAAAGAAGAAGCATCATCTGCTGGCGTGCGAAGGATTAAAGCGGTACTTGGGTAATGCCTTGACATTTTACATAATATTAAGTAAACTCCTCTTGCGATTAGAAAGCTCATTTTCTTGCCAATAAAAGCGTAATCTGCTATATTCCAAACGAATTATGGCAGAAAAACAATTTATTGAAATGCGGGGATCCGTCGAAGAATCTCTTCCGGCGGGTAAATTCCGCATCAAGCTTGAAAATGATCAAGAAATCACAGGTCATTTGTCCGGTAAACTTCGGAAATTTAGAATCCGAATCATGCCAGGCGATGACGTAAAAGTGGAGATCAGTCCATATGATCTCACGAAAGGGCGCATCACTTACAGATTTTAAAACCCACTGAATCGCGATCTGTCGTTTCAGTTCATCACAAATTTCCTCATCGTACGTTTCAGTACGTCTGCGGAATTTGTTTGAACTTCAACGACATCTCATCGATTCATAGGATTTTAAACACGAAATAGATGATGAATCATTAAATTTCAAAAAATCTGAAAGGCATGCCGGTCTTTAAAAACATCACCGTTCTTATTATGGGTGATGTTTTGATTAAAATGGGTTCTCGAATCCAAGTTAGATAACTAATATGAAAGTACGATCATCCGTAAAAAAAATGTGTAGAGACTGTAGAACTGTACGACGAAAAGGTCGCGTACACGTGATTTGTCCTAAGAATGCTAAACATAAGCAGCGTCAAGGTTAACCTATTTAATTAATTGATCAGTAAATAATGAAGTGAGAATTTTTCCTGATAGACAAGGAGAGTCGACGAGCGCCGAAGAACCGTACTAGTAGGTATGGTGATGAGAGCGCAGACGATCGACAAAGTAGATCTGGAAAAGGCCACTTAATTCTATGGCGAGAATAGCTGGAGTCTTAATCCCTTCTAATAAACGTGTAGTGATTGCACTTACGTATATTCACGGGATTGGAAAAACAACATCAAAGAAAATTCTTTCTCAAGCTGGTGTAGATGAATCTACCCGTGTGAAGGACCTTTCTTCTGAACAAGAAAATAAAATCCGAACCCTTGTGGAAAAAGAACATAAGGTAGAAGGGGAGTTGCGTCGTGAGGTTATGGCGAATATTAAACGGTTGCGAGAAATTGGTTCTTATCGTGGACTACGTCACAAATTACATTTACCTGTACGCGGACAGCGAACAAAGACAAACTCACGTACCGTACGTGGAAATAAGCGTAATACGGCTGGAAGTGGTCGTCGTGTGATTAGTAAGACCTAATGAATATGACTGAAGAAACAAAAGAAGTAGCAGAAAAGGAAGTGGAAGCAGCGAAGAAAGCTGAAAAGGCTCCAAAGAAAGCGCAAACAAAGTTTATTCGAACGGCGAAAGGAAAGAAACGTCAGTTTAAAACAATTCCACGAGGTCGTGCATACATCAATGCAACGCTGAATAATACGATTGTAACCATCACAGATCCAAATGGAAATGCGATTACATGGGCAAGTGCTGGAAACTGCGGATTCAGAGGACCAAAGAAATCAACACCATATGCGGCGAGTCTCGTGATCAATAAGATTGCAGACAATCTAGAACCATACGGAATGCGTGAATTACACGTGATTACAAATGGAATTGGTGGTGGACGAGATTCAGCTCTCCGAACGCTTAATTCAAAAGGCTTTACCGTTCTCTCTATTAGAGAAGTAACAGCAATTCCTCATAATGGATGTCGTGCGCGTCGTCCACGTCGAGTGTAAAATAGGAATATGGGTAAAACATTAAAGAAAATGGGAAAAATGAGTCGACGCGATGGCGTGGCTCTATCAACAAGTGATAAGGTGCTAAAAATCATGCAAAAACGGGCATATATCCCTGGACAGCATGGTTCAGCAAATACATATCGACGCCGAAGAAGCTCAGTATACGGATTGCAGCTTCGAGAAAAACAGAAGGCAAAACGTCTGTACGGTGTACTTGAGAAGCAGTTCCAAAATTACTTCAAAAAGGCATCAAATCAGCCTGGAAATACACCAGAAAATCTAAGTCGATTGCTTGAACTTCGTTTAGATAATGTCGTATTCCGACTCGGGTTTGCAAAGACGCGTCCACAGGCACGTCAGATGGTTTCACATGCACTCTTTACCGTAAATGGAAAGAAGCTAAATATCCCATCCTACCAAGTGTGTATTGATGATGTCATTGGCATTCGACCGAACAAGGTTAAAAAAGGAATCTTTACAGATCTAGAAGAACGAATGAAGAATACTATCGTTCCAAGTTGGTTGCATCTTGATGGATCAACACATGAAGGAAAGGTTGTTAGTCTACCTCAGGGAGAGGAGCTGAAGGAAGTGTACGATCCAACACTTATTGTGGAATTCTACTCACGTTAATAATCAACTGATAAAAATTATGGAAAATATTTTACTTCCATCAAAAATGTCATTCACAGATGGAGAAAATAAGAATGAAACTATTCTTACCATCGAACCACTTCACCATGGTTATGGAACGACAATTGGAAATAGTCTACGTCGCGTTTTGCTTTCTTCACTTGAAGGAGCTGCGGTTACTGCGGTAAAAATTAAGGGTGCTCAGCATGAATTCACGACGATTGAAGGTGTGAAAGAAGACATGCTTGAAATCATGCTAAATTTGAAGCAGTTACGAATGACGGTTCATACAAATGAACCCGTTGTTCTTCACCTTGAGGTTACAGGAAAGACAGGTGAGGTGACAGCAGCGAGCATTGAAAAGAATGCGGATGTCGATGTAGTAAATAAGGATCTTGTTATTGTACGATTGACAGATAAGTCTGCAACACTCTCTATGGATATTACTGTAAGCAGAGGTCGCGGATTCCTTCCAACAGAAGAAATGGATACAACAGGAAATGAAATCGGACTTATGGCGATTGATGCTATGTTTAGTCCAATCGTAAGCGTTGGGATGAAGGTTGAAAATACACGTGTTGGTGAAATTACGAACTATGATCGTCTTGTAATGAATATCATTACAGATGGGACTATCTCTGCGCAGGATGCAGTAGAAGCGGCAACAAAAACAATAATGAATCATTTCAATTGGATTGATAGTCAGCTTTCACATGCTACGCTTACAGAAAAAATCACAAATGCACAAGAAGAAAAAGCTGAGCAGGAAGCGGAAGAGGAAGATTCAGCAGAGGAAGTGACAGAAGAAGAGTCAAGTGAAGACAAAGAATAATTAATATGCGTCATCGAAATAAGACAAAAACACTTGGAAGAGCTACATCAGCTCGCAAAGCGCTTCTACGCGACCTTGCGACAAGTGTTATCGTCTATGAAAAAATAGAAACAACGGAAGGAAAAGCGAAAGTTGTTCGACCGGTAATTGAGAAATTGATTACAAAGGCTCGTAAGGGAGACCTTGCAGCACGTCGGCAATTACTAGCATTTTTCTCTACGGAACAGCCTGTAAACAAGTTAATGGATGTCATTGGACCTCGTTACAAAGATCGTAATGGTGGTTATACAAGAATTCAAAAGCTTGGTTACCGGCAAGGAGATGGGGCATGTGTCGTGAAGATTGAATTAGTATAATATGTCAGGAATTCAAAGAGAAACATACAAGGTTGATGCAACGGATCAGGTGCTTGGACGTTTGGCGACAGACATTTCAAAGCGACTTATGGGAAAGCATCGTCCAGATTATCAAGCACATATTGATTCTGGTGACATCGTTGAAGTTACAAATATCGAAAAGATAAAAGTGACGGGTAAGAAGATGGCTCAGAAGAATTACTACAGACACTCAGGATTTCCAGGTGGTTTGAAAACAAAGCCAATGGAAAAGCTTTTTGCTGAGAATCCAGCAAAAATCCTTGAGCTTTCTGTATCAAGAATGCTTCCAAAGAATAAATTGCGCGCAGAGCGTCTTAAGAGACTAAAGATTTCGTAATATGGCAGATCAGAAATATATACAAAGTATTGGTCGACGAAAGACAGCGATCGCACAGGTAAGATTGACTCCTGGTGGTTCTGGGCAAATTGTTGTGAATAATAGACCAATGAAGGAATACTTCACGGTTACAACGCAACAAGACACAGTACTAGAACCACTGAAAACTACCGGAAAAACAGAAAGTTTGGACATCTCTGTTCGAGCAATCGGTGGTGGTGTTGCTGGTCAGGCGGATGCAGTAAAAATGGGAATTGCACGCGCACTTGTGAAATATGATGAAAGCCTAAAATCTACGATTAAGGCGGAAGGATTTTTGACAAGAGATGCACGTAAGAAAGAACGTAAAAAGTTCGGAAAACGCGGCGCACGTCGTTCAAAGCAATGGCGAAAACGATAAAAAAACAGGCTTCGGCCTGTTTTTTTGTGATATCATATGTTCATATGAAAGAAAGACAATCGAGATATCAAGAAATACATGAAAAAAACTTCGAAACACCGCCCCCTCGCTTGCAACAGGAGTCTCTACCTGAATTAGTAGAGTCAGGTGAATTAAAGACGTACAAAGGTAAGAGTCGCAAAGAATTTGAGGAATACATTGAGGCCCTTCAGGGACAAGAAGCAAAGGAAGGATTTCAGCTTGCATGCAGGTTTGCGGAGGCGGTTCATGAGAGTCAGGGACTTGCACTTCTTGTTGGTGGCTCAGTACGTGATGAGGTATTAGGTAAAGCGTCCAAGGACTTCGATATAGAAGTATATGGCCTAGATGCGGCCCGAGTCGAGGAAATTGCATCAATGTTCGGTAAGGTAGATGCTATTGGTAAAGCATTTGGTATTTTAAAGGTATCTGGTTCAGATGGTATTGATCTTGATATTTCTCTTCCTAGGACTGATTCGAAGATTGCAGAGGGACATAGAGGTTTTGAGGTAAAGGTAGATCCGAACATGTCAATTATAGAGGCGGCAAAGAGAAGAGATTTTACCTTTAATGCCCTGATGAAGAATCCATTAACAGGAGAGATTTTTGACCCATTTAACGGTGTAGAAGACCTAAGAACGCGTACATTACGCATCACAGATAGTGAAAGGTTTAAGGACGATCCATTACGAGTGATGCGGGCTGCACAGTTTATTGGGCGATTTGGGCTAACAACAGATGTGAAAAGCCTTGAAGAAATACAGGCCATGGTACCCGATTTACACGAACTCCCAAAAGAACGATTCAAAGAGGAATGGGATAAATTGCTATTAAAGTCAGATTATCCATCAATGGGAATGCAGGCATTAATGCAATACGGGGTCATTAATGAACTATATCCTGAACTTGCTGCAATGAGTGATACCCCTCAAGAATTTGAATGGCATCCAGAAGGTGATGTATGGGTTCATACATTGATGGTTGTGGACGAAGCTGCGCGTGTAGCGAGAAGACATCGATTAGATACAAGTCAAAAAAGAAAGGTTATTTATGCTGCGCTTTGTCATGATTTAGGTAAGCCTGACACGACAGAATTTGAGGGTGGACGCATTAGATCAAAGGGGCATGAACCAGCCGGAGAAGAGCCAACACGCTCATTCCTTGAAAAAATTGGTATGGACAACCAAAACAACAAATGCAGTCGTTACATTAGTCAAAGAGCATTTATGGCCAGGTGTTATGTATCGCAGTATACAAAAGGGCGAAATAGTGAGAGATGGGGCGTTTAGAAGGCTCGCAAAAAGATTGAAGCCTGCTACAATCGAAGACTTGACCTATGTGTTTGAGGCAGACTCCGGTGGACGTGGACCATTTCAGGATCCAGAACATAAGGACCAATTTGTTCTGCAGTTTCCTGACAAGGCAGCGGAATGGACCCGAACACGTGCAATTGAGATTGGAGTTGATAAAATTGTACCAAAACCAATTTTGCAGGGAAGGGATTTGATTGCATTTGGATTCACTCCTGGTATAAACTTTGGCATTATCATAAATCTTGCGGAGGATTTACGAAATGATCATGACCTAGATAGGAACAGTATTTTAGAAATTCTGTCGAAGGCAAAAAACGCAGAAGAAGCAATTCGCCATTTAAGAAATACCTATGAAGAACAGAAATAATCCTATTCATCGATTACTATACTTACCAAGATGGTTTCGGGTTGGATGTATCGTGGCTATGATCAGTATAACGATGCTTGTACTTATGATAGTATTCAATGTTGATCTACCATTCCTTCGATACATATCAGACATCTTTTTATTTCCGGCTATTCTGATTTTTAGCTGGGGACTCGACAAGGCTGTAGATAATACATTATGGTTCAATTTATTATTTGTGGGTACATATATATTCTTTTGGCCTCTAGTAATTTCTCTACTTATATTCATCATCACTCGTAAAAAAACCTAATAATCTGATTCAAAAGTGCTGTGTAAATAGAGTTGAGTTTGCAGCTGTACAGTCATGACGCTTGATCTATCAATGGATGAGGCCCATTCGCCGTTGTTAGGTCACAAAGGTATCAATCGATGTATTTCTACATAATCATTCATGTAAAATAATGACAAATAGTCATTTTTTCATCATTTTCTATCTTGATGATGAGATGGGTATACTGATTTGACTTATGATGGAAGATTATTTGATTATTGTTTAGGTTTTGCGTACGATAGGTACATTATGAGCCGCATTTTAATGAAAAACACCGCCTATTTTACGGCAGCAAGCATCGCTCAAAAAGTGATTGCTTTTGTCTATTTTGCACTTATTGCAAAGTATTTAGGTGTTGAAAATACCGGATCATATTTTCTTGCAACATCTATGATCATGATGCTCAGTGTTTTAGAAGACATTGGCCTCAATTCGGTGATTATTCGTGAAATAGCTAAAATGAAGGATTCAGCTTCTGATTGGCTCTCGGCAGTTATGGGCTGGAAATTGATTACTATTCCACTTACATTGGTACTGGTTTATTTTTTGCCTATCTGGCTTGGATATAATGAAGAAGTTACATCACTCATCCGACTCGGATCAATTATTTTAGTAGCGGACACGCTTTCATTGTCGTTTTATGGGGTATTGCGCGGCATGCGACGACTTCGATTTGAATCAATCGGTATTTTTATCGCACAACTCACGATCGCCCTCGTCGGTTCCTACTTCATTATTACAGGGAAAGCTTCGGTGCAAATATTGATTCTTGCACTGGCTGCGGGATCGATTGTGAATATGCTTTATTCAGGAAGTATTGTCTTTCAAAAATTAGGAATTGCATCCATTATTCCGCGTTGGGACATGGGATTAAAACCGGTACGCATGGCATCAGCCTTTTTTCTCGCGGCAATTTTCACAAAGGTCTATTCCTATATCGATACAATTGTTATCTCGAAAGTACTTGGGGAAACATCAGTTGGGATTTATGCGATTGCCTATAAATTAACTTATTCATTTCAATTCCTGCCGCTCGCATTTGTTGCAGCACTCTACCCAAGTATGAGTCATGCCGCACATAAACCAGAAATACTAAAGAAGCAATTACTTCATAGTTACTGGTACATGTTCCTGCTGGCGACCCCGATTGTTTTTGGGATTTGGGCCCTTGCGGAGCCAATTGTTATTACCTTTTCATCAGAGGAATTTCTAGATGCGGTACCAGTGTTAAGAACAATGATTTTTGTTCTCTATTTCATTTTCCTAGATTTCCCAATTGGTTCTTTATTGAATGCAACAAATCGTCAGGCAATCAAAACGACTATTATGGGTATTTCAATGGCAGTAAATATTGTTTTGAATCTTATACTGATCCCACTGATAGGTATTATGGGAGCGGCCATTGCTGCGCTTGTCAGTTTGGGTATGTTGTTTATTCTTGATTGGATCTTCTCACAAAGCACAATAAGAATAGGTATAGATGAGTTGATACGAGAAGTGTGGGGAATTCTTCTTGCTGGTGGAGTGATGGCTGGGCTCGTGTCAGCTCTGAGTACATTTGTACACTTTATTATCTTAATTCCTGTTGGGGCTCTAATATTCATTGGTATTCTTATTATCACGAAGTCTGTTGATATTCGCAAGATGAAGGATTTATTGACCGGAAAGGTGGTATGAAGAGAATATTGATTCCGACAATTGACTATGCGCCTAGAATGGGTGGCGTAGCACGCTATTTGAAGACAATTGCTGATGCATTTCCTGATGATGTCGATATTTTGTTTTGGGATAAAAATCCTCCAAGGCGCCTTCAGCTATTATTGAAACTCTGGAATGCTGCGCGTGGCTATGATCAAATCTGGACGAGCCATATTTACCCGATTGGTTTTGCTCTCTATATTCTTTCCTATTTTGGAATTTCCTATTCAGTTTTCCTGCATGGAATGGATTTTCAATTAGCAAAAAGAAACGTGGTACGTACATTCTTCACCAAACATATTTTAAAGAATGCTCATCATGTATTTACAAATACAAAATATTTAGCAGATGAAGTGAATAAGATCGCGGAAGTAGAGGTACAAGTGATTTATCCGACACTTCCTGAGGAGTTTGAGTCGATACATGCAAAGAGTGCTCAGAATGAGGATTGTCACTTGCTCACAGTAGGACGCCTCGTGAAGCGCAAGGGGCATGAACAAGTTATTCATGCAATACTACGTAGGAAAAATATTACCTATTCTATCGTGGGAGACGGACCGGAAAAGAAGCATCTGCAAGCATTGATTCATGCCAACAGGATAGAAGATCGGGTAAGAATATATGATAATGCCTCTGATCAAGATCTCATCAATCATTATAATCACGCGGATATTTTCGTGATGCCAACTACACAAGAAAAAAATGATGTTGAGGGATTCGGGATTGTATATTTAGAAGCAGGTTGGTTTCGTCTTCCGGTTATCGCATCAGATATTCCTGGTGTTGATGAGGCGGTTCAGGATGGAAAGAGTGGCATGCTCGTGAAAAATGAGGATGAACTGAATGATGCAATTGAAACACTTTGTAATAATGCACCCCTACGGGAGGAAATGGGCAAATTTGGGCATGAGTATATTAAAAGAAATTTTCTTGCTGGTACGCAGATGGTAAAATTGAGTAAGAACCTATGATTGACGTATCCATCATTGTTGTCACATATAAGGGGAGGCTTGATGTCATAAAAGCTTGTTTTGATAGTGTGTACTTATCAAAGGGAGTTAACTATGAACTTATTGTTGTTGATAATGGACAAAACCAAGCAGTGAAAGGGCTCATTAATGCATATGATGGTGCGACATTGATTGAAAATACAAGGAATAGGGGATTCGCCTATGCGGTCAATCAAGGTATGAAGAAATCCAAGGGTAGGTATATTCTGCTTTTGAATCCAGATGTACAATTTGAAGCCGATGTTTTAGCAAAGATGATTACGCATTTGGATGCAGATCCTGAGGTTGGAATTGCAAGTAGTTTGATTAAATACAAAACGGGAGAAATTCAGCCTAGTATTCGACGATTTCCAACATTGATTGATCAGATACATATTTTATTAAAAATACCCCATTTTCGAAAAACGAAAGCGATAAGTAATTACATGATGGAGGATGCTGATCCTCACAATACGCAAGATGTAGATTCGATTATGGGAGCATTCATGTGGATGAGGCCTGAGGTGGTTCAGGATATTGGAGGATTTGATGAGCAATACTTTCTTTGGTTTGAAGAGGTTGATTATTGTCGCATGGCGTATGTAGCAGGCTACAAGATCAGACATTATGCAGATGTGGAAATTATGCATCTGAAAGGTCATGATTTTGACGCCGTACCAACAACTCGCAAGCAACGATGGATGCGTTCAAGTCTACGCAAATATACAAAAAAGCATTTAGGGTTAAAATCATATATACTGCTATGGATATTAAATCCTCTTTTTATTATGGCTGGGTATATAGCTGCAATCATAAAACGACGTTAATATGATTCTTCGTCAATTCTTTTCATCATTTACGTTCAAGGTACTCATAGCCATTATTGCTTTACATATTCTTGCATTTATTGCGGCGTATGTACCTATTCTCTCTGTTATTTTGTTAGGAGTGACTATAATACTTCTTGCGAGAATTACGTATTCAAACCTTTTCTTCGCAGTACTCATTGCTTTTCTGGAGGTATTTATAGGTGGGCATGGTTCTTTGATTCAATATACCGTTTTTGATTTTTCGCTCTCATTACGAATGGCGATATTTATTGGCTTGATAACTGGATTTGTTGTTGCTTCTATTAAAAAAGGCTTTCATGTTTCGTTCAAATGGATGAGAGACACCCCATTTCTACTTTTGGCTATGGTGATCATCTCCGCTACAATCATCGGTTTATTGAATGGAAATGGTATCTCTGCCATTATCGATGACATGAATAGTTATGTTTGGTTCCTGTACTTACTACCGATTATCTGTATTGACTGGACACGGAAAAGGCAAATGCTTCTTTTGCAGACACTATTTGCGAGTATGATTTGGGTTGCTGCGTTTACGCTGATTCTTGCATATCTTTTTACACATTTAAATGGCGATGCATTGCATGTGATTTATACATTTGTTCGTGATAGTCGTTTGGCAGAAGTAACATTGCAGGTAACGCATGCAGGCGGAGCCTTTCAAACGATGATATCGTCACTTATAGGAGAAGGAAATTACTGGTATAGAATCTTTATGCCGTCGCAATTATTCCTTTTACCTACATCTGCACTTTTATTATTATGTGCATGGCAGAAAGGCCTACATGAAAAAAATGATCTTTACGTGTTTCCTGTTCTCATTTTATTTCTCTCGGCTCTTATTCTAAGTCTATCAAGGAGTTTCTTGATTGGTGTATTTACAGCCTGTTGTATTCTACTCGTGCTTGGTTTTTTCCATATCAAGAAAGCAGCATTTAATAAGACCGTGTTTTTAATCGGTGGTACTATTCTAGCTGGAATAGTATCGATAGGTCTTGCATTACTTGTATCCATTGCACCTATCCCTG
>CAYWYQ010000001.1:63005-93523 GCA_964462325.1 uncultured Gammaproteobacteria bacterium
CGCATTTTACCAAACGTCTGCAGAGACAGGTCGATCAGAAGCAGTCGTGAGCCGTTGGAATTTACTCGATCCTTTGTATGAAGAAATAAAACAAGCACCCATTCTTGGTGCCGGTTTCGGAAAGACAGTTTCGTATCAGTCTACGGATCCACGGATTGAGGAACAAACTGGTGATGGGATATATACGATCTACCGATTTGAATGGGGGTATCACGATATCTGGCTTAAAACAGGACTTATTGGACTTATATCTTATACCATGATCCTTATTGCGATTATAAGTGGCCTTATGCGTAATGCAAAACGTTCGGAATCAGCATGGTTTTCGATTGGGCTCATTGCATCTCTTTGTGCTTTATTTACAATTCATATTTTTTCGCCATATTTAAATCACCCTATAGGAATTGCCTTGATACTATTTATCATTCCATTTTGCACATGGAAAAATCCCATGGGAGAACAAATGAAGGGAATACGAAACATCGCGTCGAAAATAGGTTTTTTAAAAAAAAGCGGCTGTTTTAACGAGAAGGAAAAGCCAACTTTGAGCTTTCTCTCGATGATGCGATACCTATGACACTATTTGACTATCAATTTCTGAATGACCTGAGATAAATGCTTTTGCGGGCATTCTTTTCTTACCTTCTAGCTGTAATTCAAGAACTTCAATTGGCTGCGTCGATGTGCCAATAAATACTTTTCCACCTTCAATTACAATCTTGCCGGGTTCGACGTTTGTAATAGACTCATCTGAAATCATTATGGAGTGGAGCTTGAGTGTTTTGCCACTCCAATTTGTATATATTCCCGGCCATGGGGTATATGCTCGTGATTTTGCATAGATAATTGCTGCAGATTCATTCCAGTCAATTCGTCCATCCTCCTTTTTGATCAGCTTACAAAATGTTGCTTTATCATGCTCCTGCTTGGTAGGGGTAAGATCACCAGAGATGAGTTGTTTTATTGATTCAATAAGCATCGGTGCACCAATATCAGATGATTTTCTTAAAAGTGATTCCGTATCATCAGTACTGGATATTTTTATTGTTTTCTGCGCAAGGATTGGGCCATGATCCATCTTTTCATCAATAAGCATAATACTGACACCTGTCTGTCTCTCTCCGGCAGCGATAGCGGATTGTACAGGACTTGGGCCCCTGTATTTAGGAAGAAGGGAAGGGTGGACATTGATATTTCCGTACATTGGGATATCAAGAATTGATTTAGGTAAAATTTTCCCGTACGCAACGATAATAAAAAGATCAGGCTTTAAGGATGTTAATTGCTCTATAAAATCAGTATCTTTTAGATTTTTGGGTGTGAAAACAGGAATATTATTTTCACGACTGAGAACCTTAACGGGTGACGGAGTCATGATTTTCTTTCGGCCGACAGGCTTGTCGGGTTGAGTAATAACCGCAGATATATGAATATCCTTATCTTTAGATAAAGCATTAAGAAACTCGCATGAAAATTCCGGTGTACCAAAAAATACAATATTCATAATTATGAAAGGATTTCTGATTCTTTATCAGGTGTCAATTGATGTACAGTATGTGCGCGGTCAATGAAAAGTATTCCGTCTAAATGATCGATTTCATGTTGAAAAATAACAGAGAGTAGACCACCCGTATTGATCTCAACTTCTTCACCATTTCGATCAAATGCTTTCGCTCTAATCTGTCTATGTCGTTTGACTATCCCATATACCCCAGGTACAGAAAGGCATCCTTCTTCACTATCCTTCATTTTACTCGATGTTTTTGTGATAACAGGATTAAAATATGCTTGATATCCTTTTTTTGTTTCTGCAACAAATAATCGTATATGTTTACCAATTTGTGTTGCGGCCAGACCGACTCCGTTCTCCTCCTTCATGGTCTGAAACATATTATCAACTAATGTTTGCATTGTATCTGACTGAATTTCTTCAACGCTAATTTCTCGCGCCATTTCGCGCAATTCTTTATTTGGATGATGTAGAACAGGTATGCGAGTCATAATATTGATTTTCATTAGTGATAATAACCGAATCTGGCAAAGTACTCAAAAATGCTTGTGCGTCATGTATTGCAGATTCAGGAACTCGAAGACGCACTATACCATCTTTGACGGATTTTTCAAGGTTATTTGGTATTGATTGCTGCTGGTTTACGGTGAGTCCCTCGATCTTGTATTGTGAGCAAAATGGCAATAATGCGAGTGATTTACGCTTGTTAAATTCGGAATCAGGGTAATTCCTGCCTAAAATCTCATAAAATAACTCCTTATTTGATAATTGGATAAGACAATTTGCTCTAAGGTCAGAAGCAATAAGAGCAGATCTGAATATTTTATATCTCGTGTCGAGAAAGCTATTAATATGCGTAGGAAAGAGATGCATGTCTGCTCGCAGCTCGGCAATAAGGCCAATACGCTTTTTCATAAACATACGAACATGCTTAAAGAAGAGTTCTGTTACCAATACAATAGATGTGTCGGGATAGGGGTGTTGTGCATCAAAAATTCCTACCGTAGCATCAGGAATATGTGATTGTATAAGTGTAGAGACACGCTCTAGGCCAATTCCACCCTCGCGTAAATTTTCTCCCATACATGAGGGACATTTTTTAGGGATCCACATCTCTGTATGGCATTGTCCGCAGATAAGATCATTTGCGCGTATAGTGGGTATACTACCGCATGTTCCGCATAGCGGTGATTCCCCACAATCAGAACATTGCAGAATGGTAGCGACACCTTTTTTATTATGTACGAGTATAGCCTGTTTGTTTTTGGAAAGAGTCTCTTGTAGAGCATTTTCTAATTGCTTAGTAATACAGTATGTTTTTGTTTTCTCTTCTTTTGCGCGTAGATGTACTGTATGTACCTTTGGTTCCTGAGATCTCTCCGTCATATAGATTGGTGCGTCAAAACCAGCATACGTGATAGTAGATTGATATTGTTTAGATAGAAGTGCGCATGTGTGAACAGATTGGTAGCGAGGGTTCTGGTCAAGTTTATCGTATTCAGCAGCAAGGGGATCTATGACGATAATTTTTTCAATGTGTTTCGCAGGTAGGAGTGATGCAAGACGTGTACCAACCAAAAAATCACATGCACCCGTACGCCATGCATGAATAATTGATCTTCGTTCTGACGTTTTTGCTTTTCCGGTAAGTAATAGACCCTTTCCCGTTGTGTGAAGTTGTTCAAAGAAAAATTCTGCTAATTCCTCTTGTGGAAGGAGGATGAGTACTTGTTGCTCTGCATTCTTTATCGCAGATATACAGGAAAGAATCTGTTCATGAGTATTTGCGTAGCGAAATTGATGTGATGACTTCAATGAAGCAATTTCTTGTGTTGTATAGGTGAGTGGTGATGAATCAGGTAATTGCTCCAATGTCTTTTTTGGCGGCTTATATCCGCGGTAAATAATATGAAAATAGTTACAGGGTGATTGTATGGTATTTCTTGCTATTGTTTCAATCCGTGTAATATCGTTCTCTGTGCAGGCAGACTTCCAGACGATAGACTCAATACTCTTCACGTACTTAAAGGATGTGGATGACGAAAGGGATTTGACGACCCCCAATAGAGTGGATTTTTTAAATGGAATTTTAACAAGATCTCCAACAGTTATGTCGAGTTCAGGAGGTATTTTATAGTCAAAAGCCGTAAACCTTCTCGGGCTACGTTTCACAGGATAGACCTCTGCGAACATACTTATTTTAGTTCAAAATTTGAAACAATATATCCTACACCGAAGGGCGCTTCATAGCTTAACACCTTCGGCGTGATTGCGATACGGTCTAAAATACCAAAGAGTATAGAAAGTGGCTTTGTTGCTGTTTCTTGTGCATGCATGATCATTTCTTCTGGTAGACTTAAAAGACCAGCAATATTTTTTGTGGCAATAATGTCTTGAATGCGCGCATCAAATTGTGCGCCAAATTCATGATAGGTCGCAGGGCTGTCATTTGTAAGTGCATGAGACAAATCTCCTGAAGCTAATACGGCAATGCGTTCTTCTGCATTGATAAGCTCATCACGCATTGCCTGTCCAAATTGAAAATGTTGCTTTAAGTCCAGATCGCTGTACGTTACGGGGATGATCTTCATACCGTCCAGGTTTTTTGTTGCAAATCCAAGTGGTATCGCAGATGCATAATGTAATGCGACATCTGTCGTTAATGAAAATGGAATATGCTCTTTACGCAATGATCGTTGAAGTCTATCCACAACACGAATCGCAGGATGCAGTGTACGTCTAAATCCAAGATCACCAAATGCCCTTAAATCAAAGTCATAGGGATCACTCAGATTAATAGAAAATGCATTCTTATACATGGTCGGGTGCTCAGAAACAAGAAGTATCACATCTGGTCTTGATGCGTATAATTCCTCAGATAGTTGATACATTGCCTTGCGTGTTTGCGTAAGGTGTACACGTAAGTCCTTACTAATTGAAGAAAGTAGTAGGGGAGAGTGCGGAGTAAATCCTGCAAATACTATCATAGGTCAATGACAGAACTGATTGGATCGCCTATGCGGTGGAACCCTAATAAGTCTTCATGAACGGTAATGACAGAGTCAAAACTCCACCCATGCGACAGAAAGACTTCCTCGCTTGTAATTTCTCGCAGCCGTTCCTCTGAAACTATGTATACAACGTTGCTCTCAGCTGTTTTTACCAGATTTCCATCTGGAATCAGAATAGGTTTTCCTTCGTTTAATTGAGAAATCTCACTTGCATCAGATACGGTAATGGGTGTGTTATGCAATGCAATACTTGAAAGTATAGGATCTGCAACAAAATGACGTTTTCCATTTTCGAGATAGAAAAGTGATCCTGTTTCACCAATTTGTATGAGTTTTCCTGTTGGATTCATCGTCTCAATAGTAATTGGTTCACCCGCGTCAAAATGTACGATGTCCTCGTAGGTAGCATCAATCGCTTCATGAATACTGAAACCGATACGTCCAAATGTATCCATTGAATCAATATGTCTTAATGTCTCATCAACAAGGAGATAGATTTTTCCATCCGCATCCTTAAGAAGGGAGTAGTTTGGAAAATCAATAGGAGCTCCCTCTGGGTAATTATCGAGTACGGACGCAGGTACATCTACGATAAGGCTTTCATTGAAACGAGAGATAAGAGCACTCTGACTTCTGATAGCGCGTTTAAGACCGTATTGAATCAGGTAAACGATCTCTTCGTCAGCATCTGTAATGCGTAGGAGTGACCCTGTCGGATAGGTGACACTAAACCAATCATCCCAAATGGTTCCAAATAATTTATTTCCATGAAAATGAGGAGTATATGCATACAGAGCAGCTGTTGCGGCATTTTTTGGTGTAATCACTTCTCCGTCAATTTCTACGTCAATATCAGGACCATACAAGCCATAGGCTGTACCATGCACTTGAATGTCCGCCATGTACCCTTCAATGAACTGCAATGCCGCCGAGTTGACCTGTTTCCCGAACCCCTTCCATCTTTTTACACGTTCATCGTCCATTGAACAGGAATCACAGACAGCATAACCGGTAGCCCAATCTAATTGCTTTTGTGATGGATTATCATCAAGAACAAGGCTTTGTTCCTTCTGTAGTAATACAAGAAGCACTTTTGGATTTATTCCATATGACTGAGAAGCGTTCCATACAATATCTGTTGCGGTCATAACATCACCCTCCCAATTTTCAGTCCTATGACTTCCGAGAAATCCACGGTTGAGAACGGATTGGACCTGCTCCTTATTCATTGCATGTCGATCCGTAAATTCTGAATCTGAAATAATATATTCCGGATCAAAAGTATAGGCCAAAGCTGTGAATGGATGAAAAAGGAATAGAGATATTAATAAAAGAAAGAAATAATATTTTTTCATACTAAAAGTATATCAAAAAGAAAAGACGGCCGCACGCGCAGCCGCCAGGGCAAGAATGTCAGTCTCATCAGTTAGTTACATTTGCAATAGCGCGGGAAATGACCACTGAATGTTGATTTCAAATCTTGCGAAGGAAAATATACTGTATAATGCTACATATGTCAACAAAAAAAGAGAATAAATTATCTAAACAGGTCAGGGAAAAAGCGTTTGGTTATATTCTGGCAGGGTTTGGACTTGTAGCAGGGCTTGCATGGAATGATGCGATAAAAGAGGCAATTACGCTGCTTTACCCACTTGAGCAGGATTCGTTGGTGGCAAAATTCATCTATGCAGGAGTGATGACGATTGTCGTTGTAATTGTATCTCTTGTATTACTCAAGGGAAGTTCGAAAAAGAAATAATGTATGTCTTATACAAATAAAATAAGCCCGTTTGGGCTTATTTTATTTGTATGGCTATCTGATCCTTTTGTGAATCGACAGATACCGTTGAATCTTCTGGAATTTCGCCATTTATAATCATCATAGCGAGCGGGTTCAACACTTCTGATTGTACAATTCGCTTTAATGGTCTTGCTCCGTATTGTGGATTAAATCCTTTTTTCGCCAAGTATTTCTTTGCCCTTGCGAGAACCTTTAAATTGATTCCTCGCTGAGATTCGAGTCTTTTTGCAACTGTATCTACCTGTAATTGCACGATTTCAGAGATATTTTGTTCAGAAAGTCCATGGAAGAAGATGGTGTCATCAATTCTATTGAGGAATTCAGGGCGGAATCTCTCTTGTAATTGTTCCATAACCTTTTCTTTTACATTTTCTCTTGTGAGAACAGATTGACCAGAACCGCTAAATCCAATGTCGGCATTTTTATCTGCATTCAATATTGTTTCTGATCCCAAATTTGAAGTCATGATAATGATCGTGTTTTTAAAATTCACCTTCCGACCTTTTGAATCTGTTACATGACCATCATCAAGAATTTGAAGTAATACATTGAATACATCTGGATGTGCTTTTTCTATTTCATCGAATAAGACAACGGAGTAGGGTCGTCTTCGAATTTTTTCCGTTAACTGTCCAGATTCATCATAACCGATATAACCAGGAGGTGATCCAATCATTTTACTTGTTGCATGCTTCTCCATGTATTCTGACATGTCGATGCGTATCAAGGATTCTTCATCATCAAACATGAATTCAGCAAGTGCTTTTGCAAGCTCTGTCTTTCCAACACCAGTAGGGCCAAGGAAGATAAAGGATCCAATTGGCTTTTTCTCTTCCGAGATTCCCGCACGTGATCGGCGCAGTGCATTGCTGACTGCACGTATTGCTTCGTCCTGACCAATAACACGCTCGGCCAATTTGTCCTCCATCTCGATCAATTTCTGCATCTCGCCTTCGAGCATTTTTGATACAGGAATTTTTGTCCAACGGGAAACAACGCCTGCGATCTCCTCATCAGAAATTCGTTCCTTTAATAATCCGCGCTCTTCTTGGAATTTTTTCAATTCATCTTGTGCAAGTCGCATTTCTTCACGTTTTTTTGGAATAATTGCATAACGAATCTCTGCAACCTTCTGTAAATCACCACGCCGTTCTTCAATGTCAGATTCATTTGCTAATTTATCGATCTCATTTTTGAGTTTTTGAATGCGCTTGATAAGTTCCTTCTCATTCTTCCAGCGTAATTCCAAATCTCCAGATTTTTCCTTTAAATCAGCGACCTGCTTTTCAATTTCCTTTGTACGCTTTTTCCCAACCTTTGTTTCTTCTTTTACCAGGGATTGTTTTTCAATTTCAAGCCGCATTTCTTCACGCTTTAATCGGTCGAGCTCCTCAGGCATGGTATCAATTTGCATGCGAAGTGCTGCCGCAGCCTCATCAATTAAATCAATTGCTTTGTCTGGTAAATTTCGTTCCGTAATATACCTTGTGGATAAGGTAACGGCAGAAATAATTGCATCATCTGTAATGCGTACTCCGTGATGAATTTCATATTTTTCTTTAATACCACGTAGAATTGCAATTGCATCCTCGTGGCTAGGCTCCTCAACATGTACCTGTTGAAAACGACGCTCAAGGGCAGCATCTTTCTCAATGTATTTCTGAAATTCTCTTGGTGTTGTCGCGCCAACGACACGCATTTCGCCACGCGCGAGAGCAGGTTTTAGCAAATTAGATGCATCCATAGGGGATTCATCTCCCTTTCCAGCACCAACAAGCGTGTGCAACTCATCGATAAACAGAATAACTTGTCCATTTGCCTCCTCTACCTCACGAATAACCGCTTTCAGTCGTTCCTCAAATTCTCCTCGAAACTTTGTTCCGGCAATAAGTGAACCAAGATCAAGGGACATTAATTCCTTATCCTTTAGGGTTTCAGGAACATCATCATCAGCAATTCTTTGTGCAAGACCCTCAGCAATTGCCGTTTTACCAACACCAGCCTCTCCGACGAGAACGGGGTTATTCTTTGTTCTTCGTACGAGGATTTGCATAACGCGTCTAATTTCTTCCTCTCGGCCTATGATTGGATCCAGCTTTCCATTGCGTGCCTGATCTGTGAGATTGATTGTATATTTTTCTAATGCCTTGAATTTTGCCTCCGGATTCGCCGTATCAACCTTTTGTGAACCCCTCACATCCTGCAATGCCTTCATCACTGATGCCTCTGTTACGGCATAGGTATGAAGAAGTTTTCCAGTATTTTTGTCTAAAATCAAAGCTAAAAGGAGATGCTCGGTTGAGATATATTCGTCATCAAATGCTTTTGCATGTTTAGACGCTCCTTGAAGTACCTTTGCAAGCGGGGGAGTGAGCAATACTTGTCCAATACTTCCAGTATCAAATCCGCTCATTCGTGGCATTTGTTCGATAAATCGTTCAGTATCCTTTCGTAAACCATCAATATTAATTCTGAGTTTTTTCAGAATACTGAGCACAATACCATCCTCTTGTAAGAGAAGAGCAAGCAGCAGATGAATTGGTTCAATACCTTGCTGCCCATGGTCATTCGCTAAGAATTGAGCTGTTTGTATAGCTTCTTGAGATTTGCTTGTAAAATTATTTGGAATCATAGTTCAAAATCAGTAAATATGATTAGCACTCCCTATTGTAGAGTGCTAAAAGTAACTCGTCAAGTAGAGAGATTTAAGGTAGTATACAGGCACATATTTATGAATATAAAAAAAGCGATCATCATTATTTTATTCGTGCTTGTTTTGCATGCAATAGGTAGTTCTGGAGTGTATTGGACCCATCAATGGTTTGACGCTCCTGTACATTTTGCGGGAGGTTTTGCTGCTGGAGCATTGGGTCTCGCTGTGTGGAATCTTCTTGTAAAATCCATGGAATTCCACAAGGAAGATAAGAAATACGTATGGATTATTACCTGCCTATTTACATTAGGTTTTGTTGCACTCATTGGTATTGCGTGGGAATTACACGAGTATATATTAGATGTTTTGAAAGATAATATGGTTCGTCAACCAAGTTTGGCCGACACAATGTCTGATTTTGTTCTTGATTTAGCTGGAGGATTACTTGCGTATGCAATTTGGTGGAAGAAATCAATTAGATGATGTGAATATTTTTGGAGTACGGATTGATACTATAGGGGAAGGGGAGTTGAAAGAAGCAATGAAGGATGCCATTCAAAATGGTCATTTCCTTTCTATTATTACCCTGAATCCTGAATTTCTTCTTATGGCTCGGAATAATGAGGAAGCTCAGCATATATTAGCGAATGCAGATTACTGTATTGTAGATGGAGTGGGAATACAATATGCTGCCATTGCGCTCAACAATACATTCGTACAAAGAATAACGGGTGTTGATCTTGTAAAGGTAGCAGCAGGAATTGCGGAAGAACAATCAAGACCAACACTTATCATTGGTACAGAGTCCGAACAGATCATGAAACAAGCTTGTGACAGTTTAAGAGAGCAGATAAACGGACGAGAGATTACAGGAATAGTACCTCCAAAAATTGCGAATAATGTACAGACAAAAGTACCGCAAAATATTTTGGATCAGGTGCAGAATATAAATCCGTGCGCAATATTGATTGCTCTTCCAATGAAATTACAATTAGCATTCATACATCAGCTAAAACACATAGGCTGGGAGGGGGTGATCATAGGAGTTGGTGGTGCAATTGATATGTATTCTGGTTCCATAAAACGAGCACCTCAGTGGATGCAGAATAATGGTCTAGAATGGGCATGGAGACTTTTGCAAGAGCCTCGACGTATAAAACGTATTATACGAGCGGTGTTTATTTTTCCGTTGCATGTTATATTATTGACACTTAAACGTAGAATTTTTACAAAGGCCTGCATACGCGTTGGTCGATCTATCCTCACAATACCTTATGAAAAAAATTAGAACGAGAATTGCCCCATCTCCAACAGGGTACATGCATATTGGAACGCTTAGAACGGCGCTTTATAATTATTTTGTTGCAAGGCAAAATAATGGGGAATTCCTTGTAAGGATAGAAGATACGGATCAAAAGAGATTTGTTGAAGGCTCAATTGAAAATTTACTTTCTGTATTTGAAACAATGAAATTAGACTATGATGAAGGGCCATTTATGGAAAATGGAACCCATGTGGAAAAGGGGGATCATGGCCCATATATTCAATCTGAAAGAAGAGAAATATATGACAAATATATTCAATTATTGCTTAAAAATAATCATGCCTATCATTGTTTTTGCAGCGCAGAACGATTGCAGGAAATGCGCGAACAGAAACGTGCAACAAAGCAAACACCTAAATATGATCGGCACTGCTTGAATCTGAATGAAACAGACGTGAGTACACGAATACAAAACGGTGATCCTTTTGTTATTCGTATGAAAATTCCAGAAGGAAAAACAGAGGTAGATGACCTTATTCGTGGAAAAGTTATTTTTGATAACGCAGAAATTGATGATCAGGTATTAATCAAATCTGATGGTCTTCCTTTATATCACTTCGCCGTTGTTGTCGATGATCATTTAATGAACATTTCGCATGTTATTCGCGGTGAAGAGTGGCTTTCTTCAACACCTAAGCACGTTATCCTGCATAATATGCTTGGATTTCAGCTCCCTATATTTGCACATGTTCCTTTACTTCTTAATGCAGACAAAACAAAACTATCAAAACGCCAGGGAGATGTTGCTGTTGAGGACTACCTAAAGAAGGGCTATTTGCCCGATGCGCTCATTAATTTTGTTGCAACGCTTGGTTTTAATCCAAAGAGTGATCAAGAAATATACTCACGCGATGAACTCATTGAATTATTTGATCTTAAAAAAGTAAACAAATCTGGCGCAGTAATGAATCAAGAAAAGCTAGACTGGATGAATGCACATTATATTAAAGCAATGAGTGATGAGGACTATAAGCGAGCAGCGTCAGTGTTTGTGTCAGATAAGTTGGAAGGTATGAATTGGCGCGCTGCTCTTGTTGAAAAACAACGCATTCAACGGTTAGATGAACTCGAAGAGCGGATTGCACAATACGAAAAATACCCAGAATACGATGCACCAATTCTTGTGTGGAAAAAGTCAGATAAAGAAGATTGTATTAAGCAACTCACACATATTCTTCCTGTGATTGAATCTATTCGCGATGAATCCCTCAAGGAAATTGAGACAAAAGTAAAAGAATATATTGCTGATAATGAATTAAAAAATGGAAATGTACTTTGGCCATTACGCGTGGCACTTTCCGGCTCAGAACGGAGTCCAAGCCCATTTGAGCTTTTATGGACATTAGGGGAGGGGGAGTCAGTACATCGAATAAAAATGGCTCTTAGTAAGCTCGCATAGATTTGGTATACTATTCTCATGAATAAGCATATCCCAAAAAAGGAAATAATTGCCGTTTTTTTAGGTTTTTTTGTTTTAGCAGCATTTATTTCTCCTACATTTGTGGGCGCAGTAGATACGAGCGAGCTTGAAAAAGAAATATCTGCGAGGAAGGGGCAGATTGATGAGCTTAATGCTGAGATCGAACAATATCGTGAAAAATTAGATGTACTTGCTGCAGAACAAGATAGTTTACATAATAATATTGTTCTTATTGAGAACCAGGCTACATTAACAGAATTAGACATCAAGGCAACGGAAGCAAATATGGAGGCCGCACAGCTAAGTCTTGATTTACTCAATGAGCAAATTAGGACAGAGACCTCTCGTATAAAAACTCAAAGAGCGATGCTCCGTCAGATGATTTTTGAACTGTCAAAAAATACGGATGTAAGTATCATTGAACTTGTTTTCAGTTCTAAAAATTTCAATGAGCTATTCTCTAAGATGGAATATTTGCAGACATTAAGCTCAAATTTGAATGATACGCTTGATGAAACAAAAAAGACCCGAGTTACCCTTGAAGAGTATCGATCGGATCAGGAATTAAAAATTGATGATCTTGAACGGCTTGAAGAAGACCTACAGGCCCGTGTTGCATCACTTGCATCTCAAAAATCAGCTATCAATGTTCTTATTGATGAAACAAAGAACTCTGAGGATCAATATAGGAATTTACTTAATGAGTTACGACAGGAACATCAATACGTAAATTCACGCGTGTCTCAATTACAGGAGGAATTACAACGGTCACTTGCTGATTCAAATTCAGAGATTGATTTTAGTGATACATCGATGGTCTCTCCTCTGGATAGTTATATTGTAACAGCTACCTTTCATGACCCAACCTATCCATGGAGACATCTATTTGAGCATTCTGGACTTGATATGGCAGCGCCAACAGGTACGCCTGTAAGAGCGGCAACAGGAGGGGTTGTCGCCTGGGCGCGAACCGTAAAATCCTATGGTAACTATATTATGGTAATTCATGATAATGGTTTATCAACTTTGTATGCGCATCTTTCTGCCTTTAATACATCGACGGATGCATTTGTGAGCAAAGGGCAGGTGATTGGGTATGTTGGTAGTACTGGGTTCTCAACAGGACCACATCTACACTTCGAAGTACGATTGAATGGAATTCCGGTAAACCCACAAGATTATATAGGAAGATGAGGGTATAAGGGGTAGGGTACAGGGGTTAGTACTTGAAATGTGAAGCTTCTGAAACGTATTTATCTCATTTAGCGTGCCCAAAGAGAATTTCTTGAGAATTTTATTTAGGGATTTATACAATCTCCTCCTTCGCTCTATATTTTACGACACAACAGATATTTGTTTGAAGAAAGAGGGGTGGCAGATTCATATCTGACATTCTGTATTGTTCCTCTAATAAACCTTCTGATGAAGATAAGAACTCATTGGATAATGAAAAATAATTTATTCAGAATAGTAAGTAAAATAGACCTAAAAGCACTCATTTTATACATAGTTCAATATTGAATTTGATATAGTATTACTAGACATACATGAAGAAAAATCCTGTGGCGTCGTATAAGATATATTGTGCGACACATCTATTTTCAGTGAGGTACACAGGGGTATAGCCCGTTAATGTTTAATACTCATTAGATGCTAGTAGCTAAAAAGCGATAATGGCTAACCTGCTATCTCACAGGAAGCTAATTCGCTCATCGAAACTACCCCCTTACATTGGCTAAAAGCTAAAGAGCTAAATGACGGCGGCTAAGTTGCTAATCAGCTAAAGGCTATACCCTACACGCTACCACCTACACCCTATTTAACGTAGGCTCTGTCACTAAATCTCACATCAATATACTCCAACCCCCCTACTCTATCCGCATACTCCTCAAGGACTACTTGTAGCACATTTAATTGTGTATCAAGATCTGTGGCTGTTTCTAATAAAATATTTGTTCCAAGCTCACTTCGAACTGTTAGCCAGGTACTATTTGGAGAATCTGAAAGGTAGATAATCGGCAAAAATCCATTTGTAATCAATTGTTTATTTAACCGTATAAAATTTTCAATAAATTCCCTTGAATAATCCAGTTTTTCAGAAGTGAAGATGACCTCCAAGATAGGTACATCGGTGTGTATATTTACTTGTTCATTTATATATGTACCTGTATTTATTATGTTAGATATAGCTGCTATTTCTTCCAAATTCAACATCGACTCGTCCCCAGATGGATATTTTTTTACCCAATTATCTCCATTCCGTATCACAATATACTCAATCGCTTCTTCAATGACTATCTCTAATTGACTCTGACTTTTCTGTATTTGTACTTCTTCTACTGGAAATGAATCCACAAGAATTTCGAGCAGATCATTGTCATGAAAAAACATCTTATGTCTATTTGAGTATATAAAATACTTCTTCGTTTCAAGGTATGAATTCACCCGCTCAAAAACATCTTCCTCATGCAGAACCTGTAAATCATTCACTTCCACATCTTGTATATAAAAACCGTTAAACTGCGATGTAAAAGCAATGAACCCAGCAAAAATCATTATGGTCGTTACAAGAAAAAATAGTGGCTTTTTTATATATTGAAAAAGCTTTGACCTCCCTTTAAAAAAGGGATTTTTAAAATTCCTTTGTTCGAATTCACGAACATGCTGATGTTTTAAAAAATTCCTCCTTTTCATATTACATAATCTGTTTCGGTATATGTGGCCCAATTCTTGTTACAACCTCATAGTTTATTGTATCTGAAATGTTCGCAAATTCTTCTGCGGAAATTTCTTGCATGCCATCCCTTCCTATAATGGTGACAATATCTGCCTGGCTTGCCTGCGGTACCGTTGAAATATCAATCATGCACATATTCATACAAATTGTACCAAGAATACGGCATGACTGACCATGCACCAACACGCGCCCATTGTCCCTGTATTGCCGTATGTAGCCATCATAATAGCCAATAGGTATTATGGCTATTCTCATTGGTTTATCAGCCTTGTATGTACAACCGTATCCAATGAGCTCACCAGCCTTTACATCCTTCGTTTGCGCAATTTTTGTTTTCCATGCCAGGACTGGTTTTAAAGTAATAGATGTACTTGATATAATATTTTTCTTTCGAAGGCTTTCAGAAGACCATAATCCATACAGAGCAATTCCTGTACGCACAAGATTGTACTGTGTGTCCGGATGAGCAATTGCTGCAGCCGAGCAAGCGATATGTACATACTGTGGTTTGAACCCGCGCTTGAACACCATGTAACTTATCCTTTGAAACTCATCATTTTGATCAAATGTATATTGCGTATCTATTAAATCTTCTGCATTCGCAAAGTGAGAATGAATACTTGAAAGCTCAATCTCAGATTCATATTGTTTAAGAAGAGTGAGTAATTCAAAAAGTACTGACTCCCCTACCCCTTGTCTGTGAGTTCCTGTTTCAATTTTTATGGAAATACGTGCTTTCTTTTGAAAATGAACGGCGGCATCTGCAAGAGATTCTATCGTGTCCTGATCATAGGTTACCTGAATAAAATTTCCACGTACGACATCCTTATGTCGTTCTTTATCTGTCCAGCCCAAAATAAAGATCTCTGCATTCGTCGCAAGTTTTCGCACCTGTTGTGCTTCATCAATAGAGTCAACCGCAAAGTGTTTTACGCCATTTGTTGCAAGAATGGATACGATTTCATTGAGTCCATGACCATATGCATTTGCCTTCACTACGGCACAAAAAACGACCCCCTCTGAAAGAAGAGATCGAATTTCCGTAACATTATGTACGAGGTTTTGCGAAGAAAGCTCTAACCATGTTTTCATACTATTGCTTCACGTTTAATACCTCAATGCCACCCATGTACGACTTAAGTACTTTTGGAACCTCAACAGAACCGTCTTCCTGTTGATAATTTTCAAGAATAGCTACCAATGTACGTCCAATAGCAAACGCAGTGGCGTCATTCATATGTACAAAATGAGTCCCATCAGCGTCTTTGTAGCGCGTATTCAGTGTTCGAGACTGAAAGTCGGTCATATGGTCAGCCGAATGTGTTTCACGATATGTTTCCTGTGAAGGAATCCAACATTCTATATCAATCTGACGTGCATCAGGTGAACCCATATCGCCCGTACAAATCAACATAGTCCTATAGGGTATTTCGAGTTGCTCTACAAGATATTCCTGAATAGCAACGAGAAAATGTTGTTCATCTAAGGAATCACCTTGTACAGTAAAGCTTTCCATCTCCAATTTATCAAACTGATGTTGTCGAATAATACCTTTCGTATCCTTTCCATAGGAACCAGCCTCGCGTCTAAATGACGTTGAATAACCAAGATATCGAATGGGTAATTCTGCATGAGGAATGATTTCATCCATATGCATTGGTCCAAGCGTATGTTCAGCACTCCCAATGAGATAGAGATTATCCTTTTGTAGGTAATACCTTTCGTCTTGCACATCCGCACTAAGCCTTGCCATTCGTGTATATGCCTCTGGCGTGATCATAACCGGAGGAAAGACGAGTTGAAATGGCTTCGTAGAGATATCGAGACCTGCTGACGCAGCAATTTCTTTTAATACCTCTTCATTCGTCAATGTTGCAATCGTAAAATTCATGAGTGCCATCTGCAGTTGTGCGACACCGTTTTTAATATAAGCAAAGCGAGCACCAGAAACCTGAGCAGCTTTTTTTGTATCAATTCCGTCGATACGTGTACCTATTTCAATATGATCGCGTACAGGAAAGTCAAATTGACGCGGCTCACCCACCCTCTTTACTTCCACGTTTTCTGACTCATCTTTTCCATCTGGTACGTCATCTAAAGGAGGATTCGGAATTTTGATGAGTAATGATTCAAGCTCAATTTCGAGTGGAACTAACTCTTCTTTTATTATCTCTGCTTTCTTATCAATCTCCCTCATTTGTGAAATCATGGCATCACGAGTATCTGATTCTGCGGATGCTATATCTTTTGAGGCGGCATTTTTTTGCGCAGAAATGTCTTCAAAGGAAGTTTTCAAATCACGAACCTTTTTATCTAATGACAAGATATGATTGCCATCAATTTCAACCCCCTTACGTTTAGCTGCTTTTTCAAAGTAGGCTGGATTTTCTCGAAATGCTTTTAGATCAATCATATGGATTCAGGAGTGAGCTTTTATAGATATGTTCTTTATAAGGTTTGATGCGTGTAATAACGATCTTTTTTCCTGTATTTTTCAGATAATTTTGTAAATCTTTTTCAAGATCTTCTTGATCGTATCCTATCGCAATACGATCTGGCTGTAAATTTGTGAGACAGGAATATGTGCCTAATTCTGCGTCACCAAGAATGGCATTGGTGATATAGGGTAAGGACTTCACCGCATGTATTCTTTCTTTTTCTGCATGTATTGGTGTCTTCTGCTTCAGCGCTTTTATTGTTTCATCTCTCGCAATAATGGCAATACAATCATCAGAATCCTTACATGCTTCTTGAAGGAAATGAATATGCCCAGGATGAAGGCCATCAAATGCACCAAAAACAACCGTTCGCATACTATTCCTTTTGATCATCACCCTCGTCTTGATCTGTGGGCTTAAGCGTTGGGAACAATATAACCTCTTTAATATTTGTAGCCCCCGTCATAAGCATCACGAGTCGATCAATTCCAAGTCCATATCCTGCCGCAGGAGGCATGCCATGCTTTAATGCCTTGAGATAATCATAATCAATACGTTGTGCGTCCTCGCTTCCACGCTCTCTGAGCGCCTCTTGCTCCATAAATCGTTCTTCTTGCTCTATCGGGTCATTTAACTCATTAAAGGCATTCCAGAGCTCAACCCCCTTCACAACGAGCTGTGCACCTGCACTATAATTTGGATTATTTTCACGCTTTTTTGCAAGGGGCTTCATTGCAGCAGGATAGTCGGTAATAAAAGTAGGTTGCACAATATTCGGACGTACCTTCTCCTTGTAAAGCGTGTCTACAAGCTCTGCATAGCCAATAATATGCTCTACCTGCATACCCTGAACAGACATAATCTTCTTGAGGGATTCCTCATCTGGAAAGTCATTTAAATCAATACCGGTCTCTGTAAGAACAATTTCATGAAATGTTTTTCGCGGCAGTGGAGCGCTAAAAGACAACTGATCTTCTCCTGAATGAACCAGGGTTGATCCCGTTGCCTCTACAGCGACTGTTTCAAGCATCTTTTCAAGATGTGTCATTAAATCCTCTATGGTTGCATAAGCCCAATAGGCTTCAATCTGCGTAAATTCAGGGTTATGCTGAGGACTGATCCCTTCATTTCTATAGCAACGCGCATATTCATAAATTTTTTCGAACCCTCCAACAAGCAATCTCTTTAAATAAAGTTCAGGTGCAATTCTGAGGTAAAAGTTATGATCAAGTGTTTCATGATGAGTCATGAATGGCTTTGCCGTTGTCCCGCCCGCAATTGGCTGTAAAACAGGTGTTTCTACTTCTATAAACTCCTCTTCCTCTAGATGTCTACGTATAGCAGAAACGATTTTTGAGCGTGTTCGCGCAATGTGCATTGCCTGCTCATTTGAAATTAAATCCAAATATCGATGACGATACCTTTTTTCCACATCCGTTAACCCATGCCATTTTTCTGGTAATGGCAATGTAGATTTAGATAGAATTCCCCATCCCGTTACCTTCAGAGATTTCTCACCTTTCTTTGTCAAAAATGATGAACCCGTAAATTCAAAGAAATCACCGATATCAGCTATTTCGTGAAAAAATGTATAAGAATCAACTCCAATATCATCTCTCATAAGTACGGCCTGAAAAATTCCAGATGCATCCTGAAAACGAACAAAAGTGAGCCCACCATGCTTTCGAATGGCTTTTATACGGCCAACAAGCGCAGCTTCAATAGTAGAATCTACATCAAATTGATCCTGAAAGTCTGCGATGGTATGCGTTCGCTTTGTTGAGGATGGATATGGGTTTGTATTTGCGTCTATTAATTTCTGGCGACGTTCTCGCCGTACAATCTCTTCTTGAATCATATTATGTTATTGAAACAACCGTATAAATAATCGTCCCTGCCGGTGCGTCGACCTCAATGGTATCTCCAACTTTCTTCCCAAGAAAAGCCTTACCGATTGGTGAATCATTACTTATTTTTCCTGCCATTGGATCTGCTTCCGTTGCGCCAACGATTTCAAATGATTTATCATCGCCTGCCTGATTTTTTGCGACAAATGCCGTTCCGACTCCTATACCAAATTCTGCACTATCACGCTTTTCAACGATAATGGCACGTGCAATAAAATCTCGTAAATCAATAATACGTGCCTCATTCTGTGCCTGTCTATCCTTCGCATCTTGATATTCAAAATTCTCCGATAAATCACCTTGTTCTTTTGCAGTTCCTATACTATCTGCAATAGACCGTCTTAATACCGTTTGCCTATGTGTTAGCTCTTCTTTTAATTTTTCGAGACCTTCTGGAGAGATAAATTTATTCGTTGTCATAAAATACAAATGGCCGCCTAATGAGCGGATACATCTATAGTACCTCTATCATGATTTTCGTCAAACCACCAATCAAGAATATCAGCCACAATTGGCACAGCGGGACTTTCATCCGCCCCTTCTTCAACAACAACAGTGATCACAAATTCCGGCTGTTCAAAGGGAGCAAATCCTGTAAACCAAGAATGTGGTGTTTTTACAGATGACCATTGTGCTGTTCCCGTTTTTCCAGCAACCTCTACGGGAGCAGCCTGCAGAGATGTCGCACTCCCCTTTGTTACCGTACGTCTCATGCCGTCTTTCACGATAGAAGCAATTTCACTTGATATAATTCTGTTTTGATTTTCAGACGCTTTCTTGTGAAGATAGGGTGTAATTAAATATCCATCATTTGCAAAAACGGCTGTAGAGATAGCAATTTGGAGAGGAGTAACAAGTACATCACCCTGTCCAATAGATACATTGTATGTGTCTCCCACAAACCATTGTTCACCCTTCACTTCTTCCTTCCAATCCTTTGAAGGCAAAAAACCATCAGATTCATTTGGTAAATCAATGCCCGTTTGACCTCCTAACCCAAACCGTTTCGCATACTCCATGAGCATGGCAACCCCCATGCCATCAAAGGTGTCATTACCTCCACCAATGATATAAAAAAATGTGTTAACAGAATCGGCAATTGCATGATAAACATTTGTTTGTCCATGACCACCGGCGCGCCAATCAGGAAAGAAACGAGGTCCAACCTGTAAACCTCCTATTGAAAGAAAATGTGTTTGAGGTGTAATAATTCCTTCCGTCAACGCTGCAGCCGCATAAATCGTTTTGATTGTAGAGCCAGAAGGTAATTCTCCAGAAATACTCCTACTGAATAATGGGTTGTCCTCATCTTCAATAAGTGAAGTATAGGTTTCGACATCAATACCCTGTGAAAAATCATTCGCATCAAATGCCGGCCAGGATACAAGAGCAAACACTTCCCCTGTCTCCGGATGTAGAGCAACGACAGATGCGCGAGACGCTTCTGAACCATATAAATTCTCTTGCAAAACAGTTTCAATATAAGATTGTAATGCAACATCGATAGTTAATGTAAGATCCATACCATCCTCAGCATCATGACTTGATGCAATTCTTTGAGGGATACCCCTTGCATTGATTTCAAGTGCATCAACACCGAATATACCTCGTAATTCTTTTTCGTATTGTTTCTCAATCCCTCCCTTCCCAATGCGATCAAATGGCCTATATCCAAATGATTCCATTTTTATATACTCTTCTTCGGTCAACCCTCCTGTATATCCTATAACATGCGATAGCGATGGGACCGTATCAGTAATATAGGCACGCAAATTCTGTTCCTCAACACGTATACCATCTATCGATCTTGTACTAGACATGAAGGTAAAAGCATCTTCTCGGTCCATATTTTCTAAAAGTATATATTCACCTGATTCTGTGCTCATGATTGTTTCTCGAATATATTCTATATCTACAGAAGGAAGAATTTCTTGTATTTCAAACAGGATCGACATTATTTCATCTGATGATTGCTTTGATAGATGTCCCTCTCCTATCAAATTAAAAATTGGCTTATTCTTCGCAATAATTACGCCATTTCTATCAATGATTACGCCACGTTCTGCGGATGTTACCCTAGAAACCAATCTATTTTGTTCGGAAATACTTGCAAAATGCTCCCCTGAAACAATTTGCAAAAAAAATAACTTTATAAGAAATAGTAAAAAGATAGTACAAATAAAGAGTGCTACATTACGTTTTTTCTGCTGAGAATAGTGTGTGTGCAAAAATTGACTCGGAATTGACTCCTGAGATTCTTCCAATAATTCATGATCAAAATTTGATGAACGAATTGTGTCATCATTTGTATATTGAATCTTAAATAGATCAGGATTTGGCTTCATGATATTTTATATCCTAATGTCTTCTCAAGTGAAATAAGCATACGATAAAATAGGTAGGCAGAAAGGACTGATATCAGTATATGATGAGGTTGAAAAGTGAAAAATTCAGAACGTACAATAGAATCTGCAATAATCCATACAAAGAGTAATAATGAGAAAAACCCAAGGTAAGCATAGACGGATCTGCGTGCAAATACCTTACGTACGAGAGGAATCATAATAATACTAATGAGAATGACGCTTAACACAGATGCATGTTCTACATGAAAGATAACAAGAAATACCCACCAAATAATATGCGTTATTACGCCTGCAGTGTCATTATATCTATGTGCAACTGAAGACGAAAACATAAGACCCATAGGAAAAAAGTTTATGAAATCCGGCAGGTTTTTTAGTAGTGATATATGCAAAAAGAATAGACTCCAAAATCCAATAATGTATAATGCGTTATTGAGCATATCGAGGAATAATAAGTACATGGCTTGCAAGCACATGATTTACCATTGGCTCTATTGTCGCCTGAATGAAGGGTGATGAAGGATCTTGGTCAATTGACGATATGGCACCAATAACAAGTCCAGATGGCAGGACACCATCACTTCCTGATGTAACAACTACTGATCCAGTATCAAAGGAGCTTTCCTGCTCAATGAATAACATTTCATAAGCAAATCCATCCTTTCCAACCACCATTCCATCATAATGTGTACCAGATAAAATTAATCCTGGGATGGCAGAATCCTCACTTTCCAGCAAAAGAATTGTTGAAGTAAATTCCCGCACTTCATCAACAATACCAATCAAGTGCCCCTCATTAATAATAATTGCATTTGATTTCATAACACCGTCTCGTGCCCCTTTATCAATAATAATAGTATTATCCCCCAGGGTACTTCTTGAAATGATTCTTGCGGCAATCATCTGTACATCAGGCACCGTTTCTGCATAGGCGAGCATCGACTCAAGTTGCCTTATACTTGCCTCCGCAAAGAAAAGTTCACTCTGCTCAACAGATAGCTGTTTATTAAGGTCTGCAAGTCGAATATTTTCTTCAAGAATATCTGCTTTTTTTCTGAATATTGCACGTGAAATATAGGTAAGTCCTGTCCCTGATGCCGATACAGTTCCTTGAAACCACAGTCGAATTGGAATAAAAACAGGTATAAATAAAATAACGCCAACGATGACAACCCCAATAATGGATCGCGTAAACGAAGGCGATAAAATATTTTGATCACCTTTCCTTCTTTTGAATAATGGTTTCATGTTCTATATGAATCAGCAGAGGTTGATGGAAGGGTAATAAGGGATAATAATTCATCATCCTCAAGAAGTGCTCCCGTTCCTCTTACCGCGCATGTTAAGGGATCGTCAGCAATACGAACAGGTATTTCCGCTTGCTTAGAAATAAGCTTATCAATCCCTCGGAGAAGCGAACCTCCTCCAACGAGCACAACCCCCCGCTCATAAATATCAGCCACCAACTCCGGCGGGGTTGCCTCAAGCGTTGATTTGATATTTGCAGCAATCATTCGTACAGATTTATGCATCGCTTCACGAATTTGACCATCATTCACAACAATTTCCCTTGGTAGTCCTGTGATCAAATCTCGACCACGCATCTCGACTTCTATCGTTTGATCAAGAGGCATCGCACTACCAATTCGGATTTTTACCTGCTCCGCAACACCCTCTCCTACAAGTAAATTGAATACGTTGCGTGCATATTGAATGATATTCTTAGTCATTTCATTCCCGGCGACATTCAGAGATTTCCACGTTACAATTCCATTCAAGGAAATAACAGAAATTTCTGTTGTTCCTCCTCCAATGTCTACAATCATATTTCCAACGGAATCAGAAATGGGCATTCTTGCACCAGAGGCGGCAAGGAGTGGAATTTCTACTAGATGCACACTACGTGCTCCTGCCGACAAAACAGCATCTTCAACCGCCTTTCTTTCAACTTCCGTAATTTCAAGTGGAGCACCGATAATAACACATGGGCGCGGAACAATAGTGAATGTTTCCTCATGAATTTTATCTATGAAATATTTAATCATGCGTTCTGTTACCTCAAAATCTGAGATGATCCCATTTGATAACGGCCTCGAGATTTCCAAATGTCCTGGAGTTTTTCCAAGCATGTCTTTTGCAGAATGCCCTACAGCTATAATCTGTTGCAGGCGTGTATTAAGAGCTACAATAGAAGGCTCGTTGATAACGATACCTTTTTCTTTTACAAAAAAACGGGTATTCGACGTTCCAAGGTCGATCCCGATATCCTCCGATAGCTTCCCTAACAGTCGCTTCAGCATAGGTCATCATTTTAACAGATTGTACTACACAAGCAAGTTATTCAATCGGTTTATTGATTTTCGCAAGAAAAATATACTCGATTCCACCAATAAATACCATTATGAGAAGGAAACTAAAAAATGATAATTGGTCTTTACTCGACAGAAAGAGACTAAGTATAAATATGATGCTTAACACCATTGATTGCCGAATGGAAGTGATCAATAAAGGTTTAGTACTCCATTTCTTCGAAGCAAAATATCTTGTAAGTGTTAGAAGAAATATTAATGTACCAAAGATTGCCGTAAAGAGTGTTAGATAAAAAACAATTATCGCAATTCTGCCTGCGAGAACGGGATCAATTTGCAAAAGCACTTGCGTCCATGCAATCCATGCAAAAACGGAACCAGTGAATATAGCAATTAAATAATGTTTTACGGTCATAACACTAGTATACACTACCTTGTGAAGCTATATTGAATTCTGTTGATGGTGATTTGTGGAAATTGTTTATGAACGGCATCAATAAGAGAGACCTCTTGCGCTTTTACATGATCGCTAATAAGAGGCGTACCTAAAAAAATGCGTAAAACACCATGTTTATAGGATAAAACCTCGCATTCTTTTGCGATATCTTGCGCTAAGAACTTTTCCAATTCTGTGTTTGCAAATGTAACAATCATTGCCGCTCGAACCTGACTACCAATATTATGTCTTGATAATGCTGACTGTGCGAGATCACTGAAAGCCGAGAGATTATTTTTCTTTTTCCTCATAGCCTTGAGATAATAGATCATCTTCAAATGCAAGTCGTCCTTTCATTGATTGATCATACTTGCTTATATCTGGGAAATCTAGATTCTGTACACGTGCATATACCGCTTTAATGAGTAACCCTAATCGCTCAACATCATCCTTCGTAAATTGCTTCGTCATTCTGACAATAGAACCATCACTCGGCTCAACAAATTCAATCGTGCCTCCTGTCACCGTCCAATCGTGAAATTCAGATGAATTCTCTATCAAAATTTTATAAAAGAGTAATTGATGGGAATAGTTGTACATTTTTTTCCTTTCAAACAGACTTCCTTTATCCCAGGAAGTAACAGATTTTCCCGTTTTGAAATCAATAACATGGATTGCTTTATTTTCCTTATCAAGAATCATGCGATCAATAGCACCCGCAAGAGGGATAGAACCAAAGGACACGTTTTTAAATGCTTTTTCTTGTAAGGAATCCTTCTCAAATTCTTTTTCATAAAAAGCATAATACACATTGAGCATATCAATACCTTTTTGCAAATATTTACTCCGTTCTCTCTCGTCAAAACGAGCCCGATGTATCAGATCTGATAATTTTTTCTCTGCGGAATAGAAGGTTTGTAATATATCTGAGCTATAAAGATACTGTAATAATTCATGAATGACATTTCCATAAATTCCACTTGGACTACGTCCTTGAGGAAAGCGCAACAAATTCCTTTCAAAAAAAGTCATTGGCCCGGCAGATATAATGTCGAGAAAATTATTTAGATGCGTGACACTTAATGTATATGTAGAAAGAACGGGTTGCAATAATGCCATTTCGCTGCTAGTAAATGCTTCCGTTTGTTCATTCATTTCCTCGAGTTTTGACTCTGTTTTGTGTTCAGTACACGGAATATGCATCAAACTTGGCATACATTCTGATTTTCTTCCCTTGTCGTCAAATGTATGCCATGAGAAATAGAGATGTCGCTCCGCACGTGTGATAGCCACAAAAAATAAACGAATAGCTTCATCCTCTCCCCCGTTTGTTGCATACGGCATATTCATTGGAAAAGGGATTTTAGAATTCATACCTCGGCCGAACCAGTGTTTTCTATCTGCATGAATAATGAATACATGGTCAAACTCTAATCCTTTTGACTTATGTGCCGTATATATTTTGACTGCATCCTCTTGCTGCCTCAAGGCGATTTTATTTGAAATACGAACCGAGTGAGCTAGATTAAATTCCAATAACTCAACAATATCAGCTACATACAGCTGGGACTGTGCACGAAATTCACGAACTGCGTTCATGAATGAACGAAGAGATGAGAGGTTGTGATAATACTCGGATGGATCATTCTCACGATTCTCTTGATTGAAGTAATACCGACGAAGCGGTGAAGAATCTGGTTGATTTGTTCCAATGATAGCATCAAGCATCATTTCAGCTGGTGCTGTTTTCGCATTTTTTACTAATTGTTGTAAAAGAGCGGCGATTTTTCTCAACTTTTCATCAGGAGATTCTTGTAATGCCGATAACCAATGTTGATGTCTCGAATAGGCTTCCAATGAAAGTTTCCAGTAAGATTCCCTATCTATTTCCCAAAATTTTGCTGCTAGTAATTCTGAAAGAAATTGATCCGCATCCTTCATCTTGCCAGATGCTGCAGTATGCAGGAATTGCAGGAAAACAATAATCTCTCTAATAATTTCTTCATCTAATATATTCGCAAATCTTTCATATTCAACTGGGATTCCTCGCATATTTAGTGCTGTTGCGACCGTCTCTAAATCTCTATGTTTTTTTGTTATGATAGCTATATCTGAAAATGACACTCCTTCTGAGTGTAAGTGCAGGATTTCTTCTGCAATAAATTGATGCTCTGCATCTGCATCTATAAACTGATGCAAATGAATCTTCCCTAACTTATCAGAACCAGCAGAAATAAGTGTTTTGGAAAGGTCTGGTATATGGTCGCCAATTCGGGATTCACTCGTTTGTATAACCTGATCAGCCAGATCAAGAATATCTTGTGAAGATCGATAATTCTCTGACAACGTAATAAATGTTGTCCCTTTATGCATTTCCGTGAAACGAATGAGGTTTTGGATTTCTGCTCCTTGAAAGGAAAAGACAGCTTGATCATCATCTCCAACAGCTAATACATTTGGTTGGTCAATACCCTTCGTGAGAAGGCTAAGAAGGCGCAATTGTGCTCCCGATGTATCTTGAAATTCATCAACAAGAATAAATTGAAATTGTTCTTGCAGATTAAACATTAACTCCTCGTTTTTTTCTGCGACATGAATTACCTCTAGAATCATGTCATCAAAATCGAAATATCCTTCTGCGAATAATCTCTTTTTATATTGTTTATATATATCACACAGTGCGAGCAATTTCTTCAGTCGTTTCACATCCTTCAAAACGTATGTATTCTTAGAGTCTTTTTCGAGCATCGTGCGCTTCCATTTACTCATCGGTACAGTAGAATTTTCCTTCTGAGCATCATAAAGCGCCTTCCCTAATGAATCAATGAATAATTCTTGATACGGTCTAACAAAAGATAGTGCCGGTACGGGTAAATCCAATTTTCTGATTCCTGAAAGGTATTCATCTATAGCTGGCAATAATTTTAAAGATAATTTTGGTGAAAAAACCTCTGGAATTTTTTCATTAAGTTTTGTGACAATATCTATATTTAGCTTAATCAGTGCCTTGCATTCATCGGGATCGACTCCAGATCTTCTTAGATCACTAATTACTTTCGCTGTATCCTTCAGATATACATAACCATGCTCTTTTCTATACGAGGAAAGTGTATTACTAAACGGCAAAAGCGAAAAAATATCTTCTAGAATTTTCACTTTTGTCATTTCATCAGCGGGTTGTAATTTTGCACCTCCAAAAAAGAATTCTGGAAACCGTTGTATGACAGAAGCTCCAAAACCATGAAAGGTTTGAATATTCACTTTATACGCCTCATCACCGATCAATCCAACAAGACGTTGGCGCATATTGAATGCTGCAATTTCCGTAAAGGTAAGGCAAAGGATGTTTTGCGGCAGGGCATCTGTTAGACGTAGGATATTTGCCGTCCTTAATCCTAACAGTTCCGTTTTTCCGGATCCGGGCCCAGCAACCACAAGAACGGGTCCATAGATGGTGTCTACAGCTTTTTTCTGTCCAGTATTTAGTTTTACGTACCTTCCTTCAAACAAACTCATATTAATAAGATATTAAACAGATTTTCAGCGTTTTTTGTTGTCACTCGTGCGACCTCATCAACAGAAATATCATGTAATTCTGCAACAATGTCCGCAATTTGCTTCACACATATTGGCTCATTTCTTTTACCTCTATAAGGATGAGGTGATAAATAAGGCGAGTCTGTCTCCAGTAAAAGTTGAGAGAGAGGTACATTACGGATCACGTCTTGTAATTCTTTTGAAAAACTCAAAATCCCATTCAATCCCAAATAAAATCCTAGTTTCTTGTACGATTCTGCATCTTCTGCTGTTCCAGTAAATGAATGAATGACTCCTCGTCGAGAAAGACCGCCCCTGTCTATTTCATGCTTTAATAATGTAATTTGGTCTTCATGTGCATCACGACAATGAATAATCACTGGTTTATCGAATTTTGATGCAAAAGAGAGTTGTTCAGCAACAGATTTCTTCTGATCTGCAATCACATCATCTTTTGAAGCTCCATCTGGAATACGATAATAATCAAGTCCACATTCCCCAACCGCAACCACTTTTGGATGTTGAACAAGTTTTTCATAAAATGATGCATCAAATGACTCAGAACGCGTTTTTATCTGACCCGTTTCTTGTTTTTCAGGAGGTAATTCATCAGCGTCATAAAAACATTGAGCGTGAAGATGATTTGGATGTAGACCTACACTCGCCCATATATTCGGATACTGTTCTGCAAGTTTTATCGCATTTTCGCTTGTCGTCGTTTGTGTACCAACTGTAATCATAGCAACGCCTGCTTCTACAGAACGTTCCACGACATCGTACATATCAGATTTATAGGCCTCAAAATGTACATGACAATGCGTATCAATAAATTTCATACTAAATAAGGAATGTGAATACTTGAGCAATGAAATTTCCTATCATATATGAATAACTTGTAGAAAATAACTGAAATACCTCTGTATGCTCGAAATAATTTGTAATGATATACGTAAATGAACCCAAAACAAGCAATGCCTCTAAAAGGGCTAATATCGCACCAAGCAAACGGTTCACGATGCCCGTTAATGGAATAATCTCGATGATTTTCCATGTTTTCGCAATAATATTGGTCAATATACTCAATAATTGAGAAAGGAGAAATACAATCGCAATAAAGAGGATGAAGACCCAAATTGGATTAGGAATAGCAATAACTTCCTCCTGAAACCATTTTAGTAGAAATGTTGCTGCGACGGTTCCAATAAGAAGACCGGCTAAATTGCCGGCCTTTTCAATAAATCCACCTCGAAAACCAAGACCTAAATATACGACGAGGAGAATGAGAATGACAATGTCTATATTCATGACTTATCTCTGCGCGGGAAAAGCGATTCACCCATTTGAATTACATCTCCATTATACCTCTTTTGAATCTCTTTTGCAGTAGTTGGCAGTACTGGTTCAAGTGTATCCCCAATAAATCGAATCATATCAGCAATTTCAGAAAGAACATCCTTTGCGGCCTTCTCATCTGTCTTTACAAGCTTATACGGTTCTGTTTTATCAACAAGATCATTCGCACGATTTACGACAGAAAAAATTATATCTAGATATTCCTTCAAATTATAAATGGAAATTGCTTGATCTAGTTCTGCATATTCTTTCGACCAATCCGATTCAACTGTATTCAATGTTCCATCAAAATATTTATGCGCCATTGCCGCAATACGACTTACTAAATTCCCAAGCTGATTTGCAAGCTCCGCATACCGTATTTCAACCCGTTCTTTTGAAATATCCCCATCGCTTGCATAGGGCATTTCACGAAGTAAGAAATATCGTACAGCATCCACGCCATATTCTTCAACAAAATCTTTTGGATGTATCACATTCCCAATCGATTTTGACATTTTTTCTCCCTCAACGGTGAAAAATCCATGCACATACATTTCCGTAGGAAGTGAAACACTGGCGGATAATAGCATTGCCGGCCAATAAATTGCATGAAACCTTGTTATATCCTTTCCTAGAATATGTACTCTTCGGTTATTGTTTACCCAAAACTTCGTATATTGATCAGAATCATCAGCATACCCGAGTGCCGTAATATAATTACTGAGTGCATCAAACCAAACATACATCACCTGACTGTCATCCCCTGGAACCGGAACCCCCCAATGCCTTGCCCGTTCCTGTGAGCGCGAAATAGAAAAGTCCTCCAATCCTGCATCAATAAATGCAAGCATTTCATTTTTTCTCGTCTCTGGATATATCTTAATCTTGTCTTCAGAAATCAACTTCTTTAATTGCTGTTGATAATTCGACAACCTAAAGAAATAGTTCTCCTCTTCGATAACATCAAGTGGTTTTTTATGAATAGGACATATCCCATCAGGACAATCTTTTTCCGTATAGAATGATTCGCATCCGACACAATAAAGGCCCTTATACGATTTTTTATAGATATCTTCTGACTTGCAAGACGCCCAAAGCTTTTGGGCTCCTTTTATATGCCGTTCCTCACGTGTACGAATAAAATCCGTATACTCACACCCAAGAATATCTTCTAATTTTTTAAACTCCTCTGCATGCCTTTCCACGAATGCAGAAACATCTTCACCTGCCTTTTCCGCTGCTTGAACATTTTTCAGGCTGTTTTCGTCTGAACCCGTTTGTGTTCGTACATTATCTTCACCATACTTTTTTCTATAATATCGTCCGAATGCGTCTGTTTGAATATATTCCAAACCAAATCCTAAATGCGGACTCGCGTTCACGTACGGAATTGAGGTTGTAATGTAGTATGTTTTATTTTCCATATTGTTTCGGAGCTAGTATAACAACAAATTCTCCTTTTGACTGTTTTTCTAGAGATTCAATAATTTCCATTTTCGTCCCTCTATATATTGTTTCGAACATTTTGGTTAATTCTCTTCCTACAAATAATAGACGATCCTCTGGCAATGATTCAATGGTTTTCTTAATCCTATGTGTTGATTCATAAAATCCCACCGTATGATTGTATGTATCCAATGATGTAAAGAATGTATTTCGCCCCTTTTTCACAGGCGGGAATCCAAGAAAAGTAAATGTATCGGTCGGAAAACCACAGACAGAAAGTGCCGTAAT
>CAYWYQ010000002.1:0-3932 GCA_964462325.1 uncultured Gammaproteobacteria bacterium
TAAAGCGGCACGCGAGCTGGGTTCAGAACGTCGTGAGACAGTTCGGTCTCCTATCCGCTGCGCGCGTTGAAGATTGAGGAAACTCGCCCCTAGTACGAGAGGACCGGGGTGAACGAATCTCTTGTGTACCAGTTGTCATGCCAATGGCATTGCTGGGTAGCGACATTCGGTTCGGATAACCGCTGAAAGCATCTAAGTGGGAAGCCGATTCCAAGATTAATCTTCGTTATGAGACTCCAGAGAGACTATCTGGTTGATAGGTCCTAGGTGTAAGTGCAGTAATGCATTCAGCCGAGGGATACTAATTGTCCAAGCTCTCCACTCTCTTATCTTGCCTACTCTTGTTTGAAAATTTGTCACTTGACGATTCAGAACTGTGGTGTTCGACACCGTACTATAAGTACGGCTTACTACACTCCTCGTTCTTCGTCGCCATCTGACGCAATTTTCTACACAATAGTTAACAAGAGTCTGAGAAAAATTTATTGTTTCAAGTTGGTTGATTATTCAGAAAGATCAGAGAAAAGTCAGTAATGTTTCGGTGTCACTTCCTAGGGGGTCACACCCGTTCCCTTCCCGAACACGGCAGTTAAGCCCCGAGGGCCGATGGTAGTCAAGTATGGCGAGAGTAGGTGGACGCCGGAACATTGCTGACTTTTTAGTTAAAGCAGCTCGAAGGAGCTGTTTTTTAATTATGTAATTTGTTCGTATAATGCCATGAATCATCAAATAATTTTTTTGTTGACGCTCGAGTTTAATTGAGCTACTCTTAGGCAAGAAATATACTATGAATACAAGAGTTATTATCTTAGCGGCTGGGATGGGTACACGCATGGGCGCTGATGTCCCGAAGCCATTAGTAGAAGTGTCAGGGAGGTCAATGATCATGCATTTACTGGATGCGGTTCATGAAAGTAAGGTCGATGAAAGGCCTATATTGGTTGTTGCACCAGATTCAGTAGAAACATTCAATGATCTTTGCGAAAATCATGGCTGTGAGTACGCTGTACAAGAAAAACAGCTTGGAACAGGTCATGCCGTTGGTGCAGCTCGCGAGCGAGCAAATACATCAGAATCTGTCATTGTACTTTATGGTGATCATCCTTTTATTACTGCTGAAGTACTTGAGCAATTACAAGAATTACACGCGGAAGGAAATTCTGTTGTCAGTATGCTAACGGCAAAAGTGAAGAACTTCAAAAAAGACAATGAAGGCTTTTTACATTGGGGTAGAATTATTCGAGATGAAGTTGGTGTATTGGTTGCTACGAGGGAATATAAGGATGCAACGGAAGAGGAACGTGAAATAAAAGAAATAAATCCGGGGATTTATATGTTTGATTCAGAATGGTTATGGGATCACCTTTCTGAATTAAAGAATGAAAATGCGAGTGAAGAATATTACATTACAGACTTGGTAGAAATGGCTATAGAGGAAGGTGAACATGTTGCAACAGCCGTTGTCGACAACCCATTTATTGTTATGGGAATCAATACACCTGAAGAATTAGAAAGGGCTGAAAGACTCATGGGATAATTTCCCTTATGAAGATATTTGCGGAAATGAAACGAGATTTTAGCAAGCAATTTGAGCTGCTAAAGTCTCTTTTTTATCCTTCAAAAATTCGAGGTGTCATTGCGATATGTTTTCTTGTCATCATTATCGCTACTTTTCCAATTTTTACTAACACCATGAGTAATTTGATTGATGCACTAATCGGATCAAGGGGAATAGAGTTTGCGACAGGAGAAGTAAAATCACTATCGAAGACAATAATTGTATGGCTAGGAGTTTTTCTGGCACTATCTTCCTATTATGCGAATACTTCATGGAAGATAAGAAAATCATTGCAAGGAATTCTTCCGTTTTGTCTAATGACAGGAATTACTTTTTCCTCGGGTCGTTACTGGATTCTCGTCCTACTATTTTTCTTTCTTTTGAGCGCTGCGCGCAAATTACAGAATAAAAAAAGTAAATATATCACCTATGTATTTCTTTATCCTATTTTGGCATTGATGTTGATAGATGCGCTCGCTGTAGCTGTTTCCCGAGGTATTTCTGTCGGAGATTATGTTTCTGTCATTCTCGTGAGTATCATTCTTACTACGTGGATGAGTTATGGTTTGATTAATCGATAATTTCTACAGGTGTACCGATATCTGACCAATTGAATACCCATTCAGCATCTTTGAGCCCTACATTTACACAACCGTGACTCATTGGATTCCCAAAATTATTATGCCAATCTGCCGAATGAATATAATAATATTTCTGGAACCGTAAATTCCATCTCACATTTGGAATATTGTAATTACGCGGGTCATCTTCTCCGTAGAGCCATATATAATCATGATAGGGGAGTTTGTGGGTTACACTTTTTTTACCGCGAGGCGTTTCAAAGCCCTTCACACCGGTTGATACAAGGAATGTATTCACGAATGATCCATGTTCATACGTGTATAATCTTTGCTCACTAACATTCACAAGAATGTACTTTCCGACCCGATTGCGATGTAATCCTGAATTTGAGATTGAAACCTGCATTAAATTGCCTTCATGTTGAATGTCTTCTGTACGCGCGCCGTGATTCTCGGTAGAGAATATCTTGAATGAAGCTAATGGATCTCCGTTATGGCCAAAGAGGTGTACTCTGGGTTCCTCTGAAGTCGATGCAGTAATAGAAATATCCATCATGCCATCGTTTTGATAATCAACCAATCCTAATTCTAGCCCATCTTCAGTTTCGATACCTGTTTCGAATGCATACTGTATTTCTAAATCTCTTCTATAGGCATTGAATCCATAGATACGTACCATAGATTTGTCTTCACCCATGCTTGCTGTAATGATTTCCTGCTTTCCATCTGCATCAATATCACCGACTTCCACAACCGCTCCAGCATTGTCATAATGTATTCCCGCGAACACCTCTTGTTTCATTGTTCCTAAAGGAGAAAATACCTTGATATGAGGACCTCCGCTAATACCAGGTGAAGTGATAATGTCATTTTTCCCGTCATTGTCAATGTCACCGCAACTCACATTTACACCACCACGAAAATTCGAAGCATAGGCAAAAAATCCACCTCCAAAAACGGCTTCTCCTTTTATGTCAAAGATGCGTACATGGGGACCTCCTCCCGGAAAAGTTCCCGTTATGATTTCAGGAACACCATTTCCGGTTAAGTCACATGCGGCGACATTGACACCTGATCGATACAAAGGGTGATAGACAATAAATTCATCAATTAATGTTCCGTCTTGAGCAAAAATTTTTACACTTGGTTCTAAATTTGGACCTGCACCAATGATAATCTCACTCGTTCCATCTGAATCAATATCTATATTTGTTGAATCAATGCGTCCTCGGTATTTTTTTCCAAAAGGATAAAAAGATTCTAACACTTTTCCTTTATTCGTATGTATCTTTACTTCAACAGGAATGTCAGAAGTATCCGCTGCCATTACTGACGCCGGAATTGCTATAAGTAGCACGGAAATGAAAAGAAATACATACCTCATAAAACCAATATACCATATTTCATCTTGACACTTCGCCCTATCTGCGGTACTATTTCGCCACAACTTGGGCCCTTAGCTCAGCTGGCTAGAGCGCCTCGCTTGCACCGAGGAGGTCACCGGTTCGACTCCGGTATGGTCCACCACTAAGAAATTCACTGTAATGTGGATTTTTTAGTTACAGATTTAATTGCATTTGGTACCAGGTAGAGAATTATATATATACATATGAAAAATCCATGGCAATTAGCATTTTTTCTACTCTTAATCATCACAATATCTGCAGGCGCATACTACTATGCAGGTATGCAAAATGGATCACCGGGTAATAAGCTGGGTATTGAGTCGTCCATTCCAAATCTCGATCTTTTAACCGACGAAGAGGGGCGCGGGCTACATTCTTCTATCAGAG
>CAYWYQ010000002.1:3942-64088 GCA_964462325.1 uncultured Gammaproteobacteria bacterium
AAGATGACACACTGTACCAAAACTGGATATATCGATACTCACTTACATTTCCGAATTCATGGGGCGATATAAAAGAAAGGGTTGATAATGGGCCAGATGGATCGAAAATCTACCAAACAATTCGTCTTACAGCGCAAAATGACGATGATAGATATATTCAAATTAATATTGTTCGGTCTGAGCATAGGGATGATGCTTCGGTAACAGATGCTCCTCACACACTATTGAGCGGAGACAATGTTTGGACATTCTATTATTCTGGAGGTGGAGATTTTGCCGGAATGCCAGGTCTTGATGATCAAAAGTATTTCGATATCGATGAGGAGGTAGATGACATTAGTGAAACATTTACAAAATTCTAAATATCATAAAAAACCACCACCACTTGCGGTGGTTTTTTGTTTAGGGCTAAGATATATGTATATGGATTACATTTATCATCTTGTTCCGAAAGAAATGCGAGGAGATCACTTACATCCTGTAAGTCGGCTTAAGTTACATTTTCCAGAACTGTATCGGCACAAGCGTGCGAAAAGGGAAGATAAGCGGTACAGACATTCCGAAGTTATTCCATATGTGAATGCAAAATGGAGTGAGACATTACATTTTTTCATGGTAGATCCAAAGAAAATAAAAGATGTTCTTGCAAAACATGGTGTACAAAAATCTTTACGGGTTTGGAAAATACCTGTTCAATTATTACGTCAAAATCGCTCTATTATATTTCACGGTAAGCGTGGAGACGATTGGTATCATATGGCAAATTTTTCAAGTTTTGATAAAAAGGCGGTACAAGATTATCGTAAACTTTCTCCAGCGATTATTGATTATTATAAACGACATGCAGCAACAGATGATATCGATATTCTCCATCCATTGCCTCAGGTGCTTTTTAAAGGGAGTGTAAATATCGCCAACTGTGAAATCATGGAACTCTGATTTGTGCTAGATGAATGTATAATGTGTATTTGAAAGTAAAATCACCACTATTTGTGGTGATTTTATACCGTTTACTTACAAATATTAGAAGGTTTCCTCCATGCACTTTGCCTGCTCTGCTTCGGCCGCTTCTGTAATTTCTTCCGGTAATTCGTATGGGGTGAGGCCGGCAAGAGGATTGTCAAGATCTAGGCTGAAATGCATCAGAGAGTCTGAAGTGCTGAAATCTAGATATGATGAGAAGCATGGTCCTGGGGAGAAGTCTCCATGTGGTTGGGTGAGTACAATCAGTTGACCATCATCATAACCGATTGGCCAAAATACAGGGATAATGTTCGCGGTAATTCCTTCAATGGATTGACGCTCGAATGTAGATTTGTATAGGCGTTCCCATTCCCAGTTGAGATAATCGTACTCATACACGTTTGTTTGAATAGAAACGGGTGCAGCCGTATCTTCTGTGACCTCGACGGTATTACTAGTTATGAAATAATAGATATTTTCATCGACAGGACTTTGTACAAAACCACCGTTCAAAACCTGTTTAGATTCAGATTCCAGGGACTGTACAGATTCAAGGACAGCTGCCGCGCGATCAAATGAAGTAGAGGAGATTGCTGAAAAATTATGTTTTGGTTCAGAGGGTGTAGCAAATCCCGTAGATCCATCATTGCCATCTAGGGCGACGGGTGCTTGGTCATTTATGGGTGAATTTGTTGTATCACTGAGGGTAAAAATAACCCATGCTCCAACAGCAATCAATAAAAGGGCTATAGCCCATGCCTATATATTAGAATTTTGTGTTTTCATATTATTTTACTTTATTAGGTATTTTTTTATTATCGATATAAGCAAGGATATTTTTTGCCGCAACTCTACTCATTGCCTGACGCGTTTCCACAGTGGCAGATGCGGTATGTGGAGTCAGTATAACATTTTTTAATTTGCGAAGTTCATAATTGTCACGTGGATTGCAATCTATCATTGGCTCGCATTCATATACATCGAGTCCGGCACCTGCAATATCGCCGTGCGTCAATGCCTTCACAAGTGCGAGTTCATCGACAACGGGACCGCGTGCTGTATTGATAAGGAAGGCAGTTTTCTTCATCGCACGCAATTCTTTTGCGCCGATAAGGTGGCGCGTAGAATCGAGGAGGGGAACATGCAAACTCACAAAGTCTGCTTCTTTCAATAATTGCATCTTACTTCTGTATTTCGCTTTATACTTCTTTTCAAGTTTAAGCTTCCTTTCTATGTCATTATAGATAACCTTTACACCGAATCCATCATACATACGTTTTGCAATAGATTCACCGATTCTTCCGGTTCCAATAATTCCGAGGGTTTTTCCTTTTACATCGGTCCCAAGTAGTAATTCAGGACCCCAACTTTTATATTTTCCCGCGCGAGTGAAATCATCTGTCTCAACAATGCGATGCGCGAGTCCAAAGATCATTGCGATCGCATGTTCAGCAACGGATTCGCCGACTTCTTTTGCTGGGGCATTTGTGATGACGATACCACGCTCTTTTGCTGCATCAAGATCAATATTATTAAAGCCGACGGCATAATTCGCGATCATCTTCAATTGTGGACCAGCCGCATCCATGACCTTCGCATCAATTTTTTCTGTGAGTATTGAAAGGACAATGTCGGATCCTTTAACGCGCTTGAGTAATTCTTTTCGAGGGATGGGCTTGTCCTCTTTCCAGATATCTAGCTTAATACTTTTACGCCTCTTAAGCATTTTTATCCCTTCGTCGGGTATATTCCTTGTAATATATATTTTTGTTTTCATATTAGAGCGTCTTTATAGAAATACGTGAACGAGATTTTTTAGAAGGGACTTTTTTTAGAATACCTTGTTTTGCTCCAAACGATTGAATAACGGATTCGGCATTCAATATACCGATCTGAATTGCTTCCTCTATACCTTTCCTCAGGAGTAGTGATGCAACAAAACTAGATCCAAGTGCATCTCCTGCACCAGTCCTTGAGATGGCGTTTACGCCTGTAGGACGCCCATGATATACTTTTCCATTTTTACAAACATGCACGCCTCGTATGCCGTCAGATACTAATACAATATTGTCTTTGTATGTCAGATTTTCACAAAGTTTTTTTGATTCTGCATTTGTTCCAGATAGAATTCTTGCCTCCTCTTTATTAACTAAAAGAACATCAACGAGTTTCAAGAGTGGGTTTAATTTTCTTTTTCCGCTTTTTAATTCCTTTGATCCTGGATTCCATGCAATACGTATTCCTTTTTTCTTCGCCTTTGTGAAAACCATGCGAGCGAGAGCAATGTCACCACCTAACGATGATACATAGAGCCACTTTGTATTACAGGTGTTAATGGGTATATCTGCTGCAGAGAAATTATTTGAAACACCGCGATGCACCAGTACAGATCGTTCACCATCTGTCGTTGTTAGAAGGGTGCTGTATCCGGTCATTCCTTTTTTTAGAATGCGGATGAATTTGGTACTCACCTTATATTTTTTTAAATCCGATAAAACAGCATTTCCGGGAGCATCATTTCCGATGCGTGTAATGCAAGCTGTTTTTAATCCAAGGCTCGCAAATGTGGCGGCCGTATTTGTCCCTCCACCTCCAGTCGTAAGATAAAAATCATCAACCTCGATTTTACTACCGAGAGAGACACATTCGCCAACTCCCGTTCGAAATTTTGTTGAACGGATGATTTGAAAATCACGAGAGACAAGAAATGCATCCTGAACCGCAGATCCTATAGTGATTACATCAAACATATATGCAGATTATATTAGAACTTTAAATACTATTATTAACTCAATTATCATGATATACACATATCTCTCTCATGCCTTAATGGCCCAAGTATTTCTTCTGAAGGCTTATAATAATTAAAAGTAGCATAAGGATTATCGAGTTCAAAACTTACGAGTGCACGAGTTCCTCCTTGAGCACCAATAACGAGTGGCTGTGCGCATGGGTGTGGCGAGTCATCTATTGGTTGAGCGAGCATGATAAGTTCATTTCCATCAATTCCAATAACTCTTAGAATTTCATGCATGTCGATATCTTCCTTTCCGGTTAAGCCAGATTCACCCTCAACAGAAAATGTTTTATAGAGTCTTTCAAAGTTGTGATTTTCATTATCGTATCGATACACGCTTAATAAATATGAATTATCATCCTGTCTTGAGGAAGTTGCAAAATAAGAAATATTTTCTTCATAAGGCGAATAGACGATGCCAGATTCAAAGAACTGATTTGGTTCCAGTTCGCGAATAGAAGAAAGAGCAATTCGATAATTTGCCCATTCTTTTGGTTCTAGGTATGCGAATACTACCTGCTGTTCTACAGAATATTCTTCTTGCACGGCAAGGTCAGGTGTTGACGGTGCGTCATAGGACTTATCGCAACCTGCACCGATAAGGAGTAAAGAACAAAAAATAAGAAGATATTTATACATATGTTTTCAGTATAGCACTTCATTCTATCCATTCTATCTCCGATTTAAAACAAGGGTTTTATCTCAGAGATAGGATTGTATAGTAGAAACAAAACTAGCCCTTCACGCTTTTCCGCTAGAGCCAAGCATTTGTATTTTCTGTCTTACGACTTTTGTCATCAATGCTTGCGCAGGTTTTAGTATTTTACGAGGATCAATGACTTCAGGGTTTTCTTGTAAAAATTTACGTACTCCAGCATCAAAGGCTATACGTAAGTCACTATCGATGTTCACTTTGCAAATTCCATTTCGTACGGCGGCTTTAAGGGAAGTGTCTGAAACACCTTTCGCATCTGCAATTTTACATCCATAATCCATGCATATTTTTTTTATATTTGCGGGTATTCCGGAAGCTCCGTGCAAAACGAGAGGAATGTGCACATTCTTTTGAATTTCTCTCAAACGTTTTTGATCAAGTTTAGAAGTTCCTTTGAATTTGTATGCGCCATGGCTCGTTCCAATTGCAACCGCTAGAGCATCACAACCGGTACGTTTTACAAAATCAACGGCTTGTTCGGGGTCTGTGAAGGTTGCGTCCCGCTCTGCGACGCTTACAAAATCTTCTGTACCGGCAATAGATCCAAGTTCTGCTTCAACGGATATTCTTCTTCTATGCGCCATTTTTACAATTTGTCTTGTCTTTTTTATATTCTCTTCATAGGGAAGGGAAGATCCGTCAAACATCACGCTTGAATAATAGCCACTCTTTATCGCCTTGGCGACAAGATCATAATTTTTTCCGTGGTCTAGATGAAAAACGATTGGTATCTGTTCCCGTTTTGCACTGATATGTGTAAGTGCAGCTAGCTCTTCCATGCCAGCATAGTCTATCGCCCCTTCGCTTGTTGAAATAATAACAGGGGATTTTTCCTCGACGGCGGCTTTAATAATGGCATGGAGTATCTCCATATTATTGATATTGAATGCTCCAACAGCGTATCCCCCCCGCTGAGCCTTTTTTAATACTCTGTTTAAATTGACGAGCATATTATAGATCAGTTACCTTATATTTTTTATTACTGCGTAATCGTTTTTGTATTTGCGCTGTTGAAAGAAGTCCTGCGGTTGGCCCGATATGTTGTACAACCTCTGAGGCGTTTACACTACCCCAAGCAAGGGCTGTTTTTTTATCTTTCTTGTGAAGTATCGCACCTAAGAAGCCTGTTAGAAAAGCATCCCCTGCGCCTGTAGCTTCTTTGCGCGCACCTGGAAACATTGGTGCAAAATCCATATTCTCACCATCAAAACTATATGCTCCTTTTTTTCCATTTGTGATAACCACTATTCCTGGTCCTAATTGCATGAGCTCTACAAGAAGTCGTTTCATGTTTCCGTTTTTGGTCTTTTTTAATAATTGTTCTGCTTCCAGTTTATTCACAACGAGAATATCTGTGACACGAATGAGTTTATAAATGATATTCTTCCGCTCTTTTATTTGTAGTGACCCTGGGTTAAAAATCAATCTCGTTTTAGATTTTTCAACATGTTTTACTAAACGTTCAAACATTTTTTCATACCCTTCTCCGAGTTCAGAAAGATGAATCCATTTCGAGGTAGGAATTGTTCTTGGAAGCTTAAACTCGATATCGCTGTGCGAGGCTAGTTGCGTTGATTCGCCCTTGTAATTGAGTACGGCAGAAAAGCTACTTTTCTTTCCTTTTTTAGATGAAATATATTGCGTACCTACCCCCAGTTTTTTTAAATAGCTAAGTGCCTGCTCGTAAATACTGTCTTGCCCCATGACAGAATAAACTGCAGACGTCTTCTTCATTTTTTTTATACCAATGGCAACATTGGGAGCACTACCGGCGATCTGTGTATCTGTTTCTTCGACGGGAATCTTTTTCCCATGTGCAATGCAAAGTTCGCAGGTAAGGCGATCGGCTCTGCAAAGTACACTTGCATTTGGGATTTTTATAAAAGCATCTAATTTGATATCTCCTATTGTGAATACATCCATATGAATGCATTATAGCGTATTCAAAAAAAACCTACGATATTCAGATTGATATTCTTCACTATTTCTCACGCATATCCGAAAAGGGGCTCATTGCTGATTGCTTTATACGATATTCAAAAATCTTCAAAATGCCTTGTTTTTCAAAAATATATTCCGGTGTTTGGTGAGGGAGCGGCCATGCTTCAACGAGTATCCTCGCATCTGGTTTTAACTCCTTCTGAAATTTCTTTTGAAGACGAGCATAGGCCTTGTCGAGCAAAAAAGTAATAACAATATCGGCATTTGAAATATCTTTCTTGAATAGATTGCCGTATCGCAAGGATACATTTTTATACTGACCAATATATTTTCTTGCAATACTCCAAAGGAAAGGAGCTAGAGAAAGCTCAATGCCTATGAGTTTGGCTTCAGGTAGCTGTTTAGATAGAGCAAATAAAATACGACCATCTCCTGACCCTAAATCGTAAATTGTTAAACCGTCCGCGTCTTCGAGTGCTGTTTTAAGAAGTGCGATCTCTCCCTTACGTGTTGGAAGCCAAGGGGCAGCTGAAAGTCCTGCAACTCCAGCTGTACCAAGCACGAGAACAACAATGACCCAAAATAAAATCATACATGTTCCATTAACCCGCGTCTCTCTTTCTTCGTAAGAGGTCTCCAATTTCCAGGTCCAAGTGTTCCAAGTTTTACATTCATGATTCGAACACGCTTGAGTGATTTTACTTCATAGCCAAGCGCTTTACACATACGGCGAATTTGTCGATTTTTTCCTTCTGTGATCGTGAGTCTAAAACGTGTATTCGATTCTTTTTTAAAATTTGCTGGTTTTGTGATGTATCCATCATCTAGTTCAACGCCAGATTTCATCGCTGCATAAAAGCTGCGAGTATAAAGCTTGTCGACGGTTACGACATATTCCTTTTCATGATTTGTCTCAGGCCTTGCAATGGTATTTGCAAGGTCACCATCATCCGTAAGAATCATAAGTCCCGAAGAAGCGACATCTAATCTTCCGATATAAAAAACACGTTCCGGTACATCTACATAATCGAATATGGTGTTATTCGCTTCAGGATCCGCTGTTGATATGACGCCCTTTGGTTTATTGAAGGCAAGGTAAACACGTTTTTCTGCTGGAATAATAGAAGCTCCATCTATGGTGACATGATCTCCTGTCTTTACCGTGTCACCGAGTCCTGCGGTATTTCCATTGATTTTCACTTCTCCTTTTTCAATGAGTATATCGGCTTTTCTTCGCGAACAATAGCCGGCATTTGCAAGGTATTTATTGATTCTCATATGACGGGAGTTTAACATACTCGTCGAAACCCTGCTACAATTATGATAGAAATTAACGATAGTATGGAAGTGATCAAGAATGAAAACGAATCTAGTACGGTAGCTGCCTCGCCGGAGTTTCAAAATCGGCCGCAGGGAGATCAGTCAGAAATGCGAATGCATCATTATGAATATGATCACCTAGCCGAAGAATTAAGAAATGAAGTCGTGCGTTCAGGGATGAAGGAATTTAGAGATATACTCAAGGGGATTGATGATTATACGGTTTTTGCGAGTACCTCTTTATTTTTGATAGGAGATAAATACAATGAGCCAGAATTGAAAACTGCGCCGGGAGATCTTGATGTGAATGTTGATTCTAAAGAGTCATTTTATAAAATACATAAACGACTATCTGGCCATGAACATGTTCAGATTGAAATACCCGAGGGGAATGATCAGGAAAGTCCATTCCTAAAATCTGCATTAGACGGGGCGATGATTCTACGCGGGTTTATAACATTGAAATGTGATGGCGGTGAAACAGAGTACCCCTCTGAGATATTCCAAGGCTCTAGCATTGTTCCGGCAGATGCAGAGTTCAAAACAAATATTTCTGGTTTGAATACATTGACACTCGAAGGTTTAAAGATACAATATGCCAAAAATCTTGATATAGAGAAGCGCGTAGATCGTACGGTACGAGAAATAGAAGAGGCATTATATTCGCAGGAAAGTGACATTAAAGAATCGCAAGCGAGAATGAATATTGTTGCAGAAGAATTAGATATTTCCGTTACGGAATTAATGGATTTATTTGCTTTACGCGCGCATTATGTCGAAAGAGAAGAGGGAACAGAAAGTCCAATATACAGAAAAAAGGTTGAAGGAGTGTTAAGCGGGCTGAAAACGAAGATAAAAAAGAGAAGAGAGAATTTGGAATTATTACAAAAAATGACGGGAATTGAAGAAGATTAGGAGTGGGTGAATTAGGCCCTTATATTAACAAAAAGATACTTCTTTGGTAAAAATAAGCTCACAATTTTGGAGGATTGGTAATGCTTTTTTTGTTGAAAGGTGGCTATACGGTGCCTCGCTCAAGCTTGAAAAAACGTAAAGGCGTAACATTGCAGGTGCAGGGTACTGGTTCTATTGAATTCATCCCCGAATCCGAAGAAGGAGATGTAATTGTAGGACACTCGGCAGATAATCCGAATCATAAGTACTGTGTACACTTCGATGAAAATGACATTGCAACAGAAGTCACTCGTATGTGATCTTGATGCAGTGAAACCCTTCTGAACGCAGAGGGGTTTTTATTTTGCGCGTTTTTGTTTTATAACCTGCTTCGTTGCTTTTATAATAGCAGGAGCTGTTAACTGAAAGTGTTCTAATAATTCATTTGGTTCACCAGATTCCCCAAATCTATCTTGCATGCCTATGCGATGAATAGGAACAGGGTAATGTTCTGAAGTAAGTTCGCAAACAGCGGAACCCATTCCAGCTGCCACTTGAGCTTCCTCTACCGTTACGATGCATTCGCAGTCCTTCGCCGCTTGTAAAATAGTCGTTTCATCCATCGGTTTTAAAGATGCATTATTAATCACCCGCGCTTCAATGCCGAGTTTAGATAACTCTTCTGCTGCAAGAAGGCATTCATACAGGAGGGGGCCGCAGCCGATAATGGCGACATCATTTCCATTTCTGAATATCTGAGCTTTACCTACTTCAAATGGAGTCGATTCCGTTGTAAATACGGGACTTTTTTCTCGAGCAAATCGAATATAAACAGGGCCATCAATTTTTGCAGCTTCAATTGTAGCTTTTCGTGTTTCAATAGCATCGCATGGAATAAAGACTTTCATTTCAGGGAGTACGCGCATAAGGGCAATATCTTCTAGCATCTGATGTGTTGCTCCGTCCGGACCGACTGAAACACCGGCATGCGCACCAACAATTTTAAGATTTGTTTTTTGTAGGCATCCTGTTGTACGAATCTGTTCCCAATTTCTTCCAGGAGAGAAACAAGCATAACTTGAAATGAACACGGTTTTTCCGGCTAATGCCATTCCGGCTCCTACGGCTGCCATAGATTGTTCTGCGACGCCAAATTGTACAAATCGATTTGGAAATTGTTTTTTGAATTCGGTACTTCGTGTTGAGTCCGTTAAATCAGCGCAAATAACATAGATATTAGGATCATTTTTTCCCGCAAGAACAATGCCTTCACCGTATCCATCACGGGTGGGGATTTGCTTCAACATGTCTTTATTTCTCCAACCTTTATTTAATTTTGGATTTGGATATTTCATACTATTCACATTCTGAAGTTATGCATCCGCCGAGTGTTCGCAGATCCTTTAGTGCTTCTTTCAATTGATCTTCATGCTTCACTTCATCCTCGGGTCCTTTTCCGGGAGGAGCACCATGCCACGTGTAATCACCCTCCATGAAATCGACTCCCTTTCCAGGAATAGTGTGTGCAATAATAACAACGGGCTTTTCCCAAACACTTTTTGCATAATTGCATGCATCGATAAATTCACGAATATTATGACCATCAATTTCCACAACCTCGAAATTAAAACTTTGGAATTTCTCTCGCAATGGTTCAAGGGGCATGACATCTTCGGTGTATCCATCAATTTGAATATTATTTCTATCGATAATCCATGTCAGATTATGAAGATGATGTTTCCCAGCAAACATGGCAGCCTCCCAAGTAATTCCTGCTTCTAGTTCTCCGTCGGACATGATGCAATAGACATGCCAAGGCTTACCTTCTTGTTTTCCAATATAGGCCATACCCGCAGCCTGTGGCGACCCATCACCGAGTGGTCCCGATGTATTTTCGAGTCCCTTCATATGTGTGATTTCTGGATGACCCTGTAAAGGAGATCCAAGTTTACGCAGGGTACTCAATGTCTTTTTTGGAAAGTATCCAGCATGCGCCATTGCAACATAACGAATAGGAACAACATGTCCGCAAGAAAGTAGTAGCCGATCCCGCTCTTCCCATTCCGGTTTTTTTGGATCATGGTAAAGAATGTGTCCGTAGAGTGTTGCGAATATATCAGCAAGTCCAAGCGGACCAGCAGAATGGCCGCTTTTTGCCTCTGTGAGCATTTTGAGCAAATCTTGACGCATATTATTTGCACTCTTTTCAAGCTCAAGAAGTTTTTGTTCGGTCAGGGTAGGGATGGATCGAATATCTGGCATATGTACGTATTATAACCCAATGACCGTACAAGGAAGAAATGCTATAATTGACACTGTATGCAGTACCATCAAGAGAGCATTGGAGCTTCATGCCCGAGCAAGATGAGAGGGAGCATAAGCTCAATTCTTCACAGAGATTATTTGAGCTGACAAAGCATTGAAAAGATGAGGTTGGCTTGAGGGCTGTTGCTGGCTTTGTCTTGGATTTGAATAAAGAAGAGTTTCGGTCATTACTGCAGGATATGGAGCCGCTACATAGAGCTGAAATGCTATTTAATTTGTGCCGATTTTGCGCGCAGTGTTTCTTGAATTGCTGTTTCCGCCCCCTCAAGCCCTAAAAAGGCTTGTACGCTAGGAAGGGTACTCTGGCTTTTATAGATATCGATAATACCAGGTAAAATAGCGCCTAAACTTTGTTTTGTAATTTTTAAGGCCGCTTCCTGTTTATTGTAAACATTCCATATATTCGATGGATCTTGCGCCTCAAATGCCGTTTGCTTTCCTTCTGTGGCTAATATTAGCCATTTTTCTTGTAAGGACTGTAAAATATGGTATAAATTAGCCCTTTTTATAGACGTTTCATTCAATAAATCACGTACAATAGAACGCCCTTTTCGCAATAATAACTCATATATTTCTACTTCATGGTCATTTAAACCCAACTCTTTTAGTAGTGGAAATTGCATAATAGTGATCGATTTCTACTTATTTTCAATTAAAAACTGACAAAATACTCATATTTATATTAGCTAATATTAGTCAAAATATGCCAGAAAACACTTGATAGAACTTGTCAATTATGTTAATGAGTAGCTATCGAGGATGAAGAACCGAAACGGAAGAAATACAAGACAGAATATTACAACAATTTGAGAGAGCTCAAGTTCCTGGGTAAAAGGAACATATAAAGTATAACACTTTATGAAAGCGCATATGCTGATCTCCCCACTAGAAATCAATATATGCGCTTTTTCTACGGAAAAAGTACTACGACGTAACAGATTTACTTATATGGAATGTCCGAGACGCAAGTCTGAGAGAGATGACGTTCTATGTAGAGAAACTGTTTTCTCAAACCCTTCATTCTACTAATAATGAAGCGTTGGTCTTCAAAGGAATACATTAATCGCCTTCGGGCAAGGGAAACAACGGAATGACTCCCAATGTCTATGAGAGGCATTGTGGTAAAGAGTGCATCCTTCTTCGACTCCCTTCTAGGTCGAGTCAAGGAGGAATCAGTCCTTACCACGGCAATCGAGGAATAGCAAAGAGGTGGTGACACCTGCTGGGCCAAGGATGAACATTCACAATTGAATATTCATTAACGAAAGTTACCCGTTTTTGCTTTGCAAAAATGAGAGAGACTTCTAGTTTCAACCGAATATACACCCTTCATTCCGCTGCGACCATTTGGCCGATCAGCGGGTCAATGAACGTATATTGCAGGTGTCACCGGAGGGAGGGTAACTTTCCTTGCCCATTCTGCTCACGATGCGGACAAGGTTCAACCTTCTCCAAATTGAAGTACCGACTAAACCGCTCTGCGGTATAAGTCGGACTTCTCAAAGAATCGCAGATTTCTCGCGAGCAAAATGGGCAAATAACTTCCTATATATGGCAGTGCGTCAAGGTTAAACCTTGTATGTAATACGGAAAGGTTGAACCTTTTCCGAATCGAAGTACCGACTGAATCAGTCAAGCTGATTGAAGTCGGACTTCTCATGTCGAACTTGCTGAGAATCGCAGATAATTTTCTGCATGGATGTAAAAGGTATGTGGGTATATTTGGGAGTGAGTTTGGAACTCTCTCCCGACTCACTTCTAAATAGCAAAGCAAATCTTTTATATCCATGCGGGGAATCATCCCCTAAAAAAAGCCCTGAAAAGGGCATGGAGGTCCAATGGACCAGTTCGACACCCCTCGCGCCGAGCGCGAGGAAAGTTCCATCACCTTGCGAAAGGTGATGGAATCCGTTTTTCTCATCGTGGCGGTAATCGCCACGATGAGTTGCGGAGCCTTTATGGCATCCGCGCCGCTGTTTTTTGCAACGGAAACCAGCGTGCAGACGCTGGTGATTGCAGGCAATGTCCTGCTTGGCGCCAGCCTCGTGTTGGCTGGCGCCTGGATCGGAGGTGAACTCCTCCGAGACATGGCGACGGGAGAATTCTTCCGTCGCTGAAACGTGCAGGGCGTAGTCACACTCGACTACGCCCTGCAAAATTTCTAACATTAATATTGACAGGAAGCAAAAATAGAATATACTGAAAAATCAATGATGTCGGTCGACAATCGGAAATGAAAGTTTATCATCTCTCTCGATGAACCGTCATGTCTTGAGTCGCCGGCCTCTAAAATAAAAGAACTCCCATAAGGGAGTTCTTTTATTTTGATAATATTTCCTTGAATTACTGTACAAAGATCGCTCCTGTACTTGATGAATTTAATCCATCGAAGAATGTGTAGGTTCCTGCTTCATCAAAACTGCGAATCTTTGATGCTCCTGGTTGAATGGTTCCTGTACCCCATTTTAGATTATCTGCGGTAGCATTATGCGTTGTTGATCCGGTATTTGTGAATCGGACCCCTTGTCCAACATCGATTGTGACATCGATTGGGCTAAATCCATTGTCCGTAATAGAAATTTCTGCTGGCGCAACGAGTCCTTTATCGTCATCGATTGAACTTGTTCCGGCTTCGACGCTTGCCACGTCATACTGACTTCCGCTTGTGATTTCTGAACCAATTGCATAGGTATTACCGAAGAATGAATCAGGCATATCATCGATCATGGTATTCCATGCAGATCCATAGAGTTCTACAGCAATTGCTTCTGATCCTACATGTCGAAGGACTCCACCCTCTGAAACAGCATAGGTCTTAGGGTCACTATTGATTTTGAGCATGCGTGCACCTGGCTTGTAGGAAATATTTCCACCAATCTGTACTTTTGGTAAATCTGAATCTGCAACGGTTTTCACATCATCGAAATTGTCATACCAAGTAAAGTAGGTTCCGCTGGTTGGGAATACATATCGGTATCCGTCTGCCCCTAGATAATAAACAGCAGGAAGTGTTTCTCCGCGGAAAAGGTCACCGGCGCTGAGGCTTTCAATGGTAGAAAGGGCTCGAGCTTGTGGTGCGGCTGCGGTAAAGTAGCCCGCGAATGCGATAGACGTCGCAATTGCGATAAGTGCGAAGTGCTTAAATGATAGTGTAGTACTCATAAAAAATATATTCTTTAAATCACAAGAATTATAACATGATAATTTTTGTGTGCAAGAAATACTTGTGTTTAAAGGGATGAATAATAATCGTAGACAGTTGCGAGGTCTTCTGCATCCCAGAGTCCAGATCCAATACATAATTGGTCAGCTCCTGCTTGAACAATGGCTGGAGCATTATGTTCTTTTACGCCTCCGTCAACCGCAATGGTAAGGGCAGGATAGGAATTTTTTGCTTCTTTTATTTTCTGTATGATTTGTTCTCCAAGGAATCGTTGGCCGGATGCCCCTGGGTGCACGCCCATAATAAGGAGCAGGTCAATGTATTCATACGCATTTTCAATGCAGTCGAGTGTTGTCTCTGGATTGATGGCAATTCCAACTTCTACACCAAGTTCACGCAAAGCAAGGACTATTTCTTCAAGGGGCTCACCAATTTCTGCGTGAATAATAACTCTTGTTACAAATGGAGTTAATTCATGCCAATTAAGTACCGTTTTAAGAGGGTCTTGAATCATGAGATGTAATTCCAAATTTGGAAGTGAAGGCAGTATGGCAATTATATTCGGATCAGCCCATGAGTGAGCATGAAACATACTTCCATCCAGAACATCTATTTGCCATGTTTTTGCATGTGCACGTAAAGCGATATTCTGTATTTTTTCAGTAAATTCTTCTTCATTTTGAGCGAGAATGGCAGGGATAACTTCCGTCATATTAATTTGATTCTTCGATTGATTGTAGTTGCTGTAATCGACGTCGGTGACGTGCTTTATTTGAAAACGGCGTTGTAAGGAATATGTCGGTAATAGCAAGGGGGTCATCATTCGTCTGCAGACGTCCCGGTAATGAGAGAATATTTGCATTATCGTCTTGCCGCATCGTGGCGGCGGCTTCTTTTGAATAACCAATGCCGGCGCGTATACCATCAAATTTATTTGCAGCGATCATAATTCCTTCCGCATTTCCGCAGGCGAGAATTCCGAATGAATTTGGATGGCTTAAAACTGCTTCTGCCACTTTTTCGGCATAAACAGGGTAATCATCTGATGGGTTGAGTGTGTGCGCGCCAAGATCCTCAACATGGAATCCTTGTAATTCCAAGTGTTCTTTAATGCTATTTTTTAAATCAAAGCCCGCATGATCGGCTCCAAGAAATACCGTTTGCATATAGGGGATTATACAAAATTCGTTAGATTATTGCGATCAAGTATGTTTTTACTTGCGTTTCGAGGGTGTTGAATATAAAGTGCTGAAAGGAGGGAAACATGAACAGTTCATTGATTGATGCACTTCGCTTGGCAGAGACAGGTGACCATATGCAACTCTTTTTTGATGGATTTGGTCGCATTGTGCGACTGAGCTCACCATGTCACCGCGGTTCAATCTGGCCACTCGGACTATCCCTCGGTATTCCGGCACCAGAGGACCCGAATGGAACAATTATTCATACATTTCTATGGGACGAAGACTTGTATGGAAATGGCGGTCTTGCAACACTTGCAAGTATTGTTGCACGCATTAATAGAACGAAGGAGACTGTTCAGCAATACGTCCACAATTGGGAATTTAGAGTGGTGCTTCCGAAGAGCATTGATTCTCGAAGTGGTTATACGTCGTGGGGAAGAGGAGTAAGACTTTCTGAGCAACGGCATTATTTTCGTGAGGCAGAGCCTTCGCGTAGGATACTTGTAGGTCATCTGTATTTTCATGCGATTTGCTATGTGCAAAATCTACCGAAGAGAAATTCGGTCTTTTGATCCGACTCAAGGACGAGGCGGATTTTTTATTTATGTAGGGGGTAGGGAGTAGTCGATTAGCCACCTAGCAAGTTAGCTTATAGCACGCTTTCCGTCATTTCGACCGAGTAAAGGGAGTGGAGAAATCTCCTGTAGATTTGTGCCACAAGAAGATCCTAGATCGGGGTCGGGGATGACGATTGCCATGAACGGAAGATCGGTAAACCAAATCGAGGTTGAACCTCGAGGTTCAACCTCGGGCGCGGAAAATGCCGTAAATAGATTCATTGTCCCTCTTGTTTGATAGGTGGTTTATTGATAACCTTAGCGATATATGTCAGAGCAAAAAACATCAAAACACAGCATAGAAGAAGAACGGGTATTATCATTCTGGAAAGAGCACGATATTTTTAAGCGATCAATTTCAGAACGGAGCGAAGGTAACCCGTATGTTTTTTATGATGGTCCTCCATTTGCGACAGGTTTGCCGCATTATGGTCATTTAGTTGCGAGTACGATGAAAGATGTTGTTCCTCGTTATTTTACGATGCGCGGATTCCGCGTTGAACGCACATGGGGATGGGATTGTCACGGTTTGCCTATTGAAGCAATCGTCGAAAAGAAGCATGGCCTGAAGAATCGACAGGAGATTGAAGAAATGGGCGTTGCTGCGTTTAATGAAAGTTGTGATGCGGAAATCATGACCTATGCGGAGGATTGGAAGCAGGTGATTCATCGCCTTGGCCGTTGGGTGAATATGGATGAGCCTTACATGACGAAGGATTTGCAATTCATGGAATCGGTTTGGTGGGCCTTTTCGGAACTCTATAAAAAGGGTCATATTTACGAAGGGTATAAGGTAATGCATGTTTCGCCGGCGCTTGAAACTGTACTTTCAAATATGGAAGTCAGCGATAATTACAGTGACCTTACAGATATTTCTGCTTATGCGAGTTTCACACTTACAAGCGGAGAGTATGAAGGAGTAAAAATGATTGCATGGACAACAACACCTTGGACGCTTCCAGGGAATGCATTGCTTGCGGTTGGAAATACGATTGAATATACTCTTGTTGTATTTGAGGATGCAAAATATATTGTTGCGAAAGAACTTCTTGAAGAAGCTTTTGAAGGGAAAGAGTATCAAGTAAAGTCAGAATTGAAGGGTTCTGATCTTGTGGGGGCGTCGTATGAGCCGCTTTTCCCGTATTTTGCAGATCATAAAAACGCTTTCCGAGTTGTACATGCAGATTTTGTGACGACGGATGACGGAACAGGGATTGTGCATATCGCCCCAGGATTTGGAGAAGATGATTTGGAGCTTGGAAAGAAAGAGGGTGTTGAGCCAATTATGCATGTGCAAATGGACGGACGCTTCATTCCGGAAGTCGAACAGTCATTGGTAGAGGAGGGGTATGATGTAAAAGATTGGCCGGTCAAGAAAAAGGATGACAATATGCATGTCGATATTGAAATCATCAAATGGCTTGCACATAAAGGAAAGCTCTTTGCGAAGAAAAAGATTAAACATAATTATCCATTATGTTGGCGTACGGATTGTGCGCTTATCAATTACGCGACGACTTCCTGGTTTGTAAAAGTAGAAGATATTCGCGACACACTTGTAAGAACAAACAAAGAAATACGCTGGGTGCCGGAACATATAAAAGAAGGAAGATTCGGGAAGGGACTGGCACAGTCTCCGGATTGGTCTATTTCTCGTTCACGGTATTGGGGAACACCTATGCCGCTTTGGCGTTCAGAAGATGGCGACATTATTGTCGTTGGTTCCGTAGATGAACTGGAAGAATTAACAGGGACACGTGTTGATAATCTGCATAAGCATATTGTAGACGAATTAACGATTGAAAAGGACGGGAAAACCTATACAAGGATTCCAGAAGTACTGGACTGTTGGTTTGAGTCTGGCTCCATGCCATACGGACAAATGCATTATCCATTTGAGAATAAAGAAAAATTTGACCGTGGTTTCCCGGCAGAATTTATTGCCGAGGGGCAGGATCAGACACGTGCGTGGTTCCATAAATTACATGTACTTTCAAATATTTTATTTGGAATGCCCGCCTTTAAAAATGTTATCGTAAATGGAATTGTTCTTGCGGAAGACGGAAAAAAGATGAGTAAACGATTACAGAATTATCCAGATCCAACAGAGGTAATGAATACATATGGTGCAGATGCGGTTCGGTACTATTTGATGACGAGCTCTGTTGTTCATGCAGAAAATTTACGATTTAAGGAATCGGATGTTGATGAAGTGGCAAAGAAGTTTATTGCCATTTTGAGAAATGTCGTAAGTTTCTATGCACTCTATAAAGAGCATGACGATGGACGAGAAGCGAGCGGAGAACATGTACTAGATAAGTGGATTTTAGCAAGACTCAATCAGGCACTAGCAACTGAGACAGAAGCAATGGACAATTATGATTTGCAGGCGGCATCAAGACCTCTTCAACATTTTGTTACTGATTTGTCGACATGGTATGTGCGTCGTTCGCGTGATCGTGTAAAAACAGATGGGGAAGATCAAAAAGAGGCACTTGCAACGCTTCGGACCGTTCTTGATACCTTCAGTAAGATGATTGCGCCATTTATGCCATTCCTAGCAGAGATGGTATATCAGGAAATAGATGGGTCATATGACAGCGAAGAGAGACCATCTGTTCATTTAGAAATGTGGCCAGAGGCACAAGAAGTGGATGAAACTATTCTTGAACAAATGGGAGAGGCTCGCGCGCTTGTGAGTCGCATTCTTGATGCGCGCGAAGAGACGGGGCTTCCTGTGAAGCAAGTTCTTGGATCTGTACAGGTCACGACACCAGCAGGATCAGTACGACCAGAAATTCAGGAAGTCATTTTGAACGAGGTAAATATAAAAGAAATGCATGTAGAGGAGGGGGAGCTTTCTGCTAAGCCAGATTTTACTTTGACACCAGAACTCAAACGAGAAGGAATGTTGCGGGAATTATCTCGGAAGATTAATGGAATGCGCAAAGATGCAGGACTTACGATTGATGACCGCATTACGGTAAATGTATGGTCCGAATCTACCGAGGTGAATACGATGCTTGATGAGCATGAAGGTGCATTAAAAGATGCTGTTTTGGCACATGAAATTGTACGCGCGAAGCCAGATGTGGATGGAGTGCAAGTACGAATCATGGAGCAAGAAATTGAGTTGGGTATTTGTGATTAGCTGTTAGCAAATTAGCCACTTAGCTTTTAGCCCGTAGCGCAAGGACGTGCTTTATGTGATCCGCCGTAGCTTTAGCGTAGGCGGAGAGTGGAGAAATCTCCTGTAGGGGTCACCGAGGTTCAACCTCGAGGTTGAACCTCGGGAGGGTGATCTGTGCAAAAATAGCATTATTTAATCACTTTTGGGTACTCGAGGTTGAACCTCGGTGGAGATAATGTATAGAGGTTGAACCTCGAGGTTGAACCTCGGGAGGGGTGCGATGGTGTCTTGTTTTCTCTCTTCTGGTCCATCATGTACAATGGGCGATATGATTGATGTCAGAACAGTAGTTTTACTAACGCCGATAAATGATCCAGAATCTGTAACGATACGTCGTATTGCAGATGCATTTGAAATTCCGGTACTTGTATCGAAGCAGCCGCATGGGGCAACGCTCGCAAAAGAATCAAAGCTGCTTGCAAGAATTCAAGAAACAAACCCAAATGCGCAGACAATTGTCATTGTAGAAATTCCTGGACTGAAGGAGGAGGATGAATTGAGACAAACAGGAATGAAGGTCGAAATTATCGATCATCATCGATACGGAGAAATCGATAGGACGAATAACATAAGTTCGCTTGAACAATTTTTGGCTTATTTCAAAATTTCTTTGGATGAATTGAGGCTTAAAGGGTTTGACCCACTCCTTATTCAAGGGGTCGCTGACATGGATCAGGGTTTTGTTTGGAAAGTAAAATCTCGAAATCATACGAAGGATGACGAAGAACGTATTTTTGAACACTATCATCACTTACTACTTGAGCTTGGCGGGGAAAAGAGAAAAGAACAAGAAGCAATTGCGGTGCGTGCATTTGAACAACGCATAGAAGAAGATAGGTATGTCTTTGTAGAAAATCCAGTTCATGGAATAGGGATTCGTGATGCGCTTTCATTTGAAGTAGCGAAATTCTATGGACGGCCAACGACGCTCATTTTACACGAGAATCGTATTATTTACGTACAAGAAACAAGTAAAGCACTTGAGCTTTTAGAAAAATTTGGGGGGTTCACATACGGAGGGGATACCTGTTGGGGCATTTGGCAAAAAGAAGGTCAAAATATTTTAGAAGAAGTAAAACAAATTGTTGGTCGGGACTTGGTATAATAGATCCATGCAATTATTTGGAGCCATTAAGCGTAAAAAAGAGACGAAATTTTTTTCCGAATGGATGAAATCAGTTGTTTTAATTCCGGAACATATTCAGTCAGCAGAAAATGCATGGATTGATGCAAAATTGCTTGTGCCGAAATTAATGGAATTAGAACGTACGCCTCAGTCTGCACCTCATCATGCCGATGGCCCGACGGTTGATGTACATGTAAAAAGAATATTAGCTGCGGTTTTTGCATTTGCATCTGGTGCTTCTTTGACAGATATAGAAGAATTCAAGCGTGAAAAAACATTGTTTTCAGATATAAAACATCTGGATCTTGTCTTAAAAGAACAGGTAGCAACCATGCAAGCGTTTGCACTTTTACACGATATAGCAAAACCAGATACAGTACATTTCTTTGCCTCAAAAGATTCTGATGGTGCAGCGAAAACACTCTTCCAGCATGAGAAACGTCTGCAATCTCATGCAACCACAGAGGAGAAACAACTATACTTAAAACTATTTCGAGGTATTGAAGCGAGATATCCTTTATATCCCCGCGAACAAGTCATGGCGGCATTTTATGATAAATATGAAGTGCAGGTTAAGTATCCTAGGCATGCAGAGTTAGGGGTTTCTGACCGATTCTTGCAAGCAAGGGAGGCGATTGCGGAACATTTACATTTATCCGTACGTAGTAGAGAGATTTTACATTTTCTGATTTTACATCATATTCATGTGATTGAATTTGTCATGGATGGTGCAAATCCTGGAAATATAGATATCCTAACAAGGAAGGCGCATAAGGCTGGATTCGATGCAGGGAGTATCCTAGATCTGCAGGTATGCGTGCTCTTTCTTGATGCTATAGTGGGCGGCATAACATACAGAAATGGAGAATTTTTGCACCAAACAGATTTACTTGTACATTTTTTGCAATCTGAAGAGCAGGCGGATGCAGAGCACAGAATAAAACGTAGAGAGATAATTCGAGAAAAAGAAGAAGAAGATTTTAAGCGCATATTAAAACAGACTGGCCTGACATCTGAAGAAATATTCTCTAGAATGGATATCCCTTTTGGACCTAAGAGAGGGGAGATTGTTGAAAAAATTCACGACCTCATTCGTTTCCCAAGCAAACAGATTGATTTTGGAGCACATACCTCAGATATGGAAAAACGTATACATTCTGCAAGACAATATTTTGACGCCATTTCTTCCACGTGAGAAAATAACTTCGTATGATGCGGTATATTGAAGGTGAAGTAATACAGGTTGAACAAGATGGCTTGGTTTTAAAAACAGGAGGAGTCGGTTATTTTATTTATACCGTTGCTTGTTTTGGTGAAGTTGGAAATGCGATGCAGCTCTGGCTTCATGATTTGGTTCGGGAAGATAAACGGGAATTGTATGGTTTTGTCGATAAAGATGTTCTGCATCTATTTGAAAAACTGATTAGTATTTCTGGCATAGGACATAAGATGGCACAGAAAATATTAATGGCGCATAAGCCGGTGGATATCACACAGAGCATAGTGAGTGGTGATATACCTTTTTTAACCAGTTTACCTGGTATTGGGAAAAAGACTGCTCAAAAGATTGTACTTGAATTGAAGGGAGTTCTTGTAGAAGATGATGCATCTGGCGAACAAGTTGATCATGACGCACTCGAGGCACTTGAAAGTTTAGGATATGCAAAGAAGGATGCACATGCGGCATTAAAAGGACTTTCTGCGCATACAACAGAGACAAGAATTAGACAGGCACTTAAATTATTAAGCAATCATTCATGAATTCTAAGGATTGGAACGCGTATGTTACGCAATATTCTCCAAAATTTGGAGCTTTTTTACAGTCCTATGAATGGGGTGAATTTCAAAAAGCGCTTGGTCGTCCGGTTGAACGCATATTTCTTGAACAAGAAGGTAAGACGATGCTTGGACAAGTGGTACAGATGTCTTTACCTCTAGGTCAGTATTATTGGTATATTCCAAAAGGACCACTTGGAAATATGGAACCAAATGATGCTATTAGGATGCTGAGAGACCATCTTGATGGTGCAATGTTTTTACGACTAGAGCCAAGCGTTCATCATGGATTGAAACGTGTGCAGGATATGCAGCCGCGTGCAACAACTATACTCGATTTACGGAAAGATATAGAAGAAATTCTTGCAGGAATGAAATCAAAAACACGTTATAATATTCGTTTAGGATTAAGGAAAAAGGTAGATGTGCGTTTTGTGGACGCAAAGGAATATCTGGGTGATTTTATACGTCTTATGAATCAAACAAAGGTTCGCGATGGCTTTTCTGCACATCCGACCGGATATTATGAACAATTACTTAATGTGTTATCTGATGGGGAAGTACGCGCAAGGCTTGCGATGGCCTTTTATGAGGAAATTCCAATAGCGGCAAATATTATTATTGATTTTGATAAGACGAGAACCTACTTACATGGTGCGACAAGTAATTTGCATCGCAATGTTATGGCACAATATGTACTCCATCATTTTTTGATTGAGGATGCTAAAAAACAAGGATTTGAATGGTTTGATTTTTGGGGCATTGCACCGCAAGATACAAATGAAAAATCCAGCTGGGCTGGAATTACACGGTATAAATTAAGTTTCGGAGGGGAGTATAGACTAATGGATGGTACATTTGAACTCCCAATGAAACAATTATGGTACGGGGCTTATTCACTTGCAAAAAGATTGCGTAGATAATTGCAGGTTATCATTCCGCAGGGGAAACAATTCCATTTTCTGTATTATGTGGATCTTGTTTTAGATCGGTATTTGTTGATTCTGCAGATGTTTGTAAAAATGTATTTGTTTCAAGATTGAGTGCAGTTAACAATGATTCGCTGAATAACCTTACAAAGCTATTTGTCATCTGTTCATTAGGCGTAATACTTGTGAGAACGTAGCTTGTTTGTAAACCTGAATTTGCTGGTAAGAAATCTATCGTCCATGCAAGCTCACGTGTCGTTTCATTATATGTAAGAGACCCTATGGATGCTTGAGTACTATTTTTCCATACCGCATCAGGGGAGAGCGTTGTTTCAAGACGAATGTCTTCAAGATCATGCATGCTATTCCCGATCGTCCAAACAAATTCATAGGCAGTTTCTTTTCCTACCATTGGAGGAAGGGGACCAAATCCAACGGCGGAACCTGTATCATCGAAATATCGCATATGTGCATTCAAAGATAGTTCGGATGTGATGGTGATTGGAATGAGTTTTGAACGTATGGTGCCTTGACCGTGATCAATGTGCGCAATGACGGTGAGTTTATCAGCATCTTGCTGTGCCAAAGAATCATGTATAGGGAAACGTAAATTATAGATTTTCTTTTCACCAGCCGCGATTGTCCCTATAGCACTTTCAGACCAATAAACGCCATCACTTGTTAGTGTTCCTCCATCATAATCAGATCCACTCCAATGAAGAGGCATACGTCCATCTTCGGGCGTCTGAAAATCCAGTAATGCCGTTACAGACTCTATGTCCGTTATTCCTGTATTATGTATGGCAAGCGTAATGCGTAAGTCATCTCCAAGCATGGCAGACGCTTGTGCATCTGATCCATTCGCAACTATCTGCACCTGTAAAGCACTTGTGAGTACATCGGTAAAATGCTGTTCTTCAGATTGTAGGTATCGATCATTCGCATTTGTGAAGTAGGTATTTGCCGTTAGATATTCAAACCCTTCAATTTCCGAAGCAAAAGATCCGTGTATGGTGACCGTGAACTCTTCTCCTTCTGCGAGTCCTTCATGGTAAAAAATAGGTGCAGTACCGCTTTCAAGAGCAGGGGAGCTGCTATCAATGGAAAATCCATCTGGAATATCTAAATCTATCTCGAGCGGTGGTGTATTAAAAACGCTAGGATTGTTTATGGTAATGGTATATGTTCCAATTTCTCCTGGTGAAAGCTCTTCAGGACCCTCTATGGATGTTTCAACAATGCTGTGAATGGATTGAATCTGTATGGTTTCAATTGTTTGAAAGTCCGCGTTAAAATTACTTGGTTTATACGAGGCAAATGCTTGAATAGACTGAGTTGAGGGCACGGAACCTATCCAAACACCTTCAAAGGTAATGATGCCATCAGATTGACCTGGTATTGATCCAATAGACCAAATATATTCTTCCTTATTTGTTGCTTCTTTGCTGAAGGATTGAGGCAAGAAACCTTTTGGGAAATTAATATCAATATCAAGATTGGCAAGTGGAGCTTTTGCTTCATTACGGTATACAACGGTGAATTCAGAAGTACTACCACTTGCAATCTCACCCTCATGCTCTATGGAAAGTGTTAAAATATCATTTGTCTCATTCTGAAAAAACTTTTGATAGATGAAAAAGCTTGTCCAGGCAAGCGTGGCGATAATACCAAGGAATAGTACTGTTCTGAGGAGCAATGAAGTCAGATCACGTTTTTTTCGTTCAAGTTTTGTAAAATCAACGGTTGTTTTTTCTCCGTAAATTGCTTCTAGACCTTCGTCAATCTGTTTCGCATTCGTATGTCCTTTTTTTGAACGATGAGATGTTTTTTTATGTTTCCCTTTTGACATAGCTATTTCAATGTTTCGATTAAGAAATGCATCGTTTCATTGTGTGAATTGTCTAAGAGAATATTCTCACCTTGGTCATGTGAACTCCAAACAACAACTTTTCCACTTGGGAGGATGACCTGCACATTTGTTTCTCGTTTTTTTACGCCAGATTGTTTTTGTACGAGTAAACTATACGTTTCAAGCTGTCGAAGTCCTATTTTATATTTTATTTGATCAAGGATGGTATTTGAATTACCTAAATCAAGTGTGAATGGGAGTTGATAGGTAAAGGTGAGTTCCTCTGTTTCTCCTGGTTTTGTTTGTACCCAGTTCCCAAATACCGTTTTTCCATTCTCGTTCCAAATATCTGTTCCACTTATCTGATGTTTGGTTTTATCCGACATGATAAAGTCGAGGTCTTCGTCCGCATAGAGAGGGACGGAGCTTTCTTGAAAGAGTTCTTCTGGAGGAATTTCAAATCCATTCGCTTCCAGTAGGAGTGATCCTTGTGGTACATATAACCGAATATAATCAACATTATTCTGTCCCTCGAAAAGAGCAGACCTTAGTCCTCGATGTGTCTTCGTGATTTGAACCGTATTAATAAGAGATCCATCTTCTTGTATCTCGATTTGTAGATGAATGTCTTGATCGATAATTCCATCCGTTTTTCCTCCACCAATATTTGTATTGATTACTTGAAGATAATCAAGGGAGGAGGGAAGTTGCTTTCCGGCCCATCCAAGGTCCTCTATGTTCGCCTGTAAATCATTATCTGTAAAGAAGAATTGAATTTCGCTTTGACTTAAGTTGTCGATAAGAATATCTGCAATACGAAGAAGAGATTGCATGTCTAGCTCACCAATTCGTTCAACGATAATCGGGGTAATGTCACCAATAAATTGTTTCGGGGATGGAGAATCTTGCTCGTATTCTGCTGCATACTCACTATATTCATTCTCAACAATTTTCTGCATTTCAAAAAGGATATTGTCACTATGTAATGTTCGCTCATAGGCTGGCATATCTATTGGTCCAAGAACGGTAAGTAATTCTGGGAGAACACTGGCATTTATCGCAATAAGCCCATCGACCGTTGGTCCACCGGCGGCATCATAAAAATCAATCATTTTTCTTGCAGAGAGTCTGAAATCAGGGAACCAATTTGCATCCTGAAACTCCCATCGAGGATTGATGAGTTGTAATGGTTCTGGTGCTTCGACAAAATCACGTAATTGTCCTTGTATGTCATAACTTCCGCCACCTGGAATGTTCATCTCCTTTATGGCTCCCTTTGAAAGATCAATTTGTGCATAACTACCGACAAATCCACCGGTTGCTCTTAATTCTGTATTATTTTGGAAGGTAATAAGATAACGCTTATCCATTTCTGCACCTAAAATCTCTTGAATAATGGCAGAATACGTATTGAATTCCTGAACACTTTTCAAAATAGCAGGAGTTTTCTTTTGTAATTCTTGTATATCAGATTGATATTCCGTTGGTACGATTGATGAATCTACACGTGCAAGTGCCTGTTCGGCAATGGCGAGTTGAGGGGCAATTTGTGCAAAATAGGTATCAAGTATAAGGAATTTATCGGTTAATGCCGCATCATTTTGTACCTGTATCTCATCGGCAGCTTTTGCGAATAATCTGGCAGACTCTGAGAGAGATTTTCCGGCAGTGATAAGGTTTGTAACCGAGTCAAATGTTCTATTCGTTTGCGGAATAATGTTTACGAGCAAGGTAATCCCGTCACTTACTTCACCAATGGTATTTTCTGCATCACTGAAAGCAGATTCTGCTTGTGAAAAATTTGTTTCTGCCGTTGTAAAATCTGCAGAAGAGATTGCATCTGCGGCAGAACTAATGCTGGATAAAGCCCCCTTGCTTAACTCGGTTGTTTTTTGTTCGATATTTGGCAATGCGCCAAACCCTTGCATGGCATGTATCGGTCCTACAACAAGTAGTGACAAAACAACAAAACTTGCGAGTGCTTTTGTTTGAAAGGTGAGAACGGAAAAAGATATCTTCAGAGGTTTTCGCACTTTCTTTTTCTTTTTTCGCTTAGATGGGGTGGTAATGGTGCTGGTTGCAACAGGTGTGATATGTGTTTCAACGTGCTTTGGCAGTGTTTCTTCTATGAACGATTCAGGTACATGAACAGAGAGTGGTGCTTCTGAAGGAAGTGCGGGTTCATGAAATGAATTCAGTGTTTGTGGCACGACTTTTTTTGGCTGTATATCAAACTCTCGTAATTGCTCATGGAGGGAATCGAGCGTCACTTCAAGAGATTCTTCTTCCATATCATCGCTATCTTCCGCAAAAAGATCAGCACTTTGTAAGAGATTTGCTTCAAGAGCTACAATAGGGTCTGGGTCTTCCGTCTGTGATGCTTCTTCTCGACTGAGTTGAATAATATAAGGAGATAGCTTTGCCTCTTGGCCTATATAGATACGGGGTGAGGATGTAGATTTATTTTGTATCCCTTCAAATAAAAGAGATTCTGGTAATGCAGAATCGAAAAGAGGAGAGACATTTTCTGTCTCGTGAATACGATGATTTGGCGCGTGATTTTTTTTCTGCTCAAGCATGGGGGTTGTCAATCTATCCCAAGAAGTATCCCTTTCAAGGAACACATGTTGAGATATATTTGTGTACACTATTTTCGTTTAGAAAATGAAGTGTATACATCAAGTGTTCGTTGCGCTGTATCCTCCCAATTATACAATGATATTTGTTTCTTTGCTTCCTCTCTATCAACAGTTAGAGCAGAAGAATTTCTTGAAATATCTTGCATGATTTTTGTAAGTTGATCTGGACGGTCAGGATCGAAATAAATAGCAGCATTTCCTAAGATTTCTGGAAGAGAACTTGCATGCGCCGCGGCGACAGGGGTGCTATGCATAAGCGCTTCTAGCGGCGGCATACCAAAGCCTTCTAGACGTGACGGATAGACGAAAAGTGCTGCTTTTTTATACAATGTTGCTATTTCTTCATCTGTTGGTAGGTCGATAAAACGCAATCGATCATTTTTTATACCTAATGTTCTTGCTCTTTTTTCAAGTGCATGTGAAAAAATGTCACGTCTTCCAGCGATGACCATTTGTATATGCGGTGTCTTTTTAGAAAATAATGCGAATGCTTCAAGCATGACATCTAAATTTTTATGCGGGTAGGCATTTCCAACATACAGAAAATAGGGCTCATAGACACCGAGCTTATACAGATCTACTGATTTTGATGCGGAAAATTGTTTTATTCCATTATAGGTAACAGTAATTTTTTCTGGCTTAATACCAAAATGTTTTAAAAGAGATTGCTTACTGTAGTTTGAAACGGTAAAAATATGACGACTTGAATGAATAGCGGTTTCGAGCACAGTTCTGAAAGCCGCATATTTAAACCCGTGTATAATAGGGTTTCTTGAGCTCGACCTTGCAGAATGTCGGTCTTCTATAAGAATGAGGTCATGTATGGTGACGAAAAAAGGAATCGGGGAAAATAATGGAATATTCCAGTGAGGGTAATGAATGAAATCCAGTCTCGCTCTCTTAATGAGTCGTGGCATAGTGAACTGCTCACGCAATCCATACCAATGCACATCCGCCATTACTTTTTTAAAACGATGATTTGTGATTTTACATTCATGAAAATTATCTTTTTTCAAAAAGAGAACATAATCATTTTCTTGATCAATAATTTGTAGATGAGTAATGAGCTCTTCTACATATCGACCAATTCCACCACCTCCAGTGGTTGGTCCAAAAAATCTTGCATCAATTCCTATACGCATATAGATATTTTATCATGAATGCGTATGGAACATGCAGTCACGGTAATAGGCTTTTAAATGTTTTGAGTGTTTTGTGTGCTGACTCTTCCCAAGAAAAAGAAATTTTATGTGGTGAGGGCAGGGATGTCGTTACAATGCTTAATGCCTGTTGTATGGCAGAAATATTATAAGGATTCACTAAAATGGCTTGTCCATTTGTTATCTCTGGTAAGGAAGAATTATCGGAACAAATGACAGGGGTACCTGACTTAATGGACTCGATCACAGGAAGGCCAAACCCCTCATAGTAAGAAGGAAAAATAAATCCCTCGGCCTGTCTATAGAGCGCTGGTTTATCTTTTTCTGCAACATAGTCAATATGCAGTATGTCATTTGTTGCCCGTTTTAGGATACGTTTCGCCTGGAATCCTTTTTTCCCTGCAATCACCAGTCGATGTGGTGATCCTGTTATACGTTTCCAGTCAAGAAATGCCTCGATAACTGACTCAATATTTTTTCGGGGTTCTATAGTGGAAAGTGTTAAGAAATAGGGGGTTCTTATTCCGTATTTACGATAATTTGTTCTATCATTCTTTTCCTTTTTTGGTGAGAAATTATCTGCAACTCCAAGATGAATAGTGTCAATATTTTTTGCATGTATATTCCAGATAATTTGCAAATCTTGTCTCGTGCTTTCCGAAACGGCAATGAGTTTCTTCGCTTGTTTTGCAAGTCGTTCTATATTGCAGGCCTTATGCCACGCTCTGGTTTTCAGTGAATAGAACTCAGGAAAAAATTCGAAACTTAAATCATGAATTGTAAGAATGTAGGGAAGATTCGTCCGAATTATATTCGCATTTGGAAACCACCAACCATCAACAGGGTAGGCTAATAATTTATCTAATGTGAAATTTGGTCTGGATTTGAGATAAAAAGAAAGAAGTCTATTCGGCATCTCTTTTTTTTGCACCGTGATGTTCTTTGCGGGAAAGGATGGGATGTATTGCAACGATTTTTCTGATCCAGATGCAAAGAGAAGAAAATCGATCTGAGGAGCGAGTTTGGCAAGTCTTGGGATCATTTCAAGCGTATACCTTCCGATACCGGATGGATTCGGTGAAGCAAGGTGACGAATATCTATTGCAATTTTCATACTACAAACGATGAAGAACTTCGCGTTTATGTTTTCTCCATTTTTCCGAAACAAACTGATCCATTTTTTTACGAAATTCTTTTACGGAGTACTGCTCGGCATATTCCTTGATGATGGATGGGTCAAATTTATGTTCGTCAAAGTGCAATACGGTATCTGCAATTTCTACCCAACTTTGCTCATCAAATAAAATACCCGTTTTCCCATCTATGACTGTCTCTGAGGCACCGCCACGGTTGTAGGCAATAACTGGTCGTCCTGCCGCCATGGATTCAACAGGCGTAATACCAAAATCCTCTTCCTGCGGATGGATAAAGGCAATGGCATTTGAAAAAAGTTCACTGCGTTTCTGATCAGAAACACGACCAAGAAATTCAATATTACTCTTCGCCATCTTTTTCAACTCTTTCTCTTGCGGTCCCGTACCAAATATTTTCAATGGCTTGCCTAATTTGTTAAATGCCTCAATGACAATGTCATATCGTTTATAGGAAACAAGGCGTCCACCAATTAAATAATAACGTTTAGGTTCTTCAGAAATGGTAAATGTATCTGTGTCGACAGGTGGATGAATGACCACGGAATCTCGACCATAGTAGCGACGAATACGGTGACGAACGGTTTCTGAATTTGCAATAAAATAATCAACACGATCTGCAGAAGCATTATCCCAAATACGTAAATATGTCATCATGAATGGCAAAAGTGATTTGGCAATACGAGGTACGTTTAATCCGCGTAAGTATTCATTTGTATGTGTCCAGAGGTAGCGGGGAGGTGTATGACAATAACAAATATGTAATCCGTGTTCTGGTGGTACAATACCTTTTGAGAGAGCGCTTGAACTAGAAACGATGACATCGAATTCGCTCAGGGAATAGCTCTCTGTTGCTGTCGGCATAAGGGGAAGGAGCCAGCGATATTTTTTTAATGCGAAAGGAATATTTTGAAGGAATGAGGTTCGTATATCTCTATGACCAAATAAAGTGTTCATCTTTTCTTTATCATAAAGAAGAGTATAGGTTGGTGCAGTTGGCCATAGTGCCTGCATTGCTTCCAATACTCGTTCGGCTCCTCCATTTTGCATCATGTGATCATGCGTCAATGCGACCTTCATATATACCAGACCTTATCGATTAATCTGATGCTCGTCAATTAAAATGCACCTTTTGTAAGAAGAACCGCGAAAGGGGTTTTAAGTAATATTATTAAGTCAAAAAGAGGGGACCAGTTTTGAATATAATGCATGTCGAGCGATACTTCATTTGAGAATTGCAAAGAGGCTCTTCCGCTGATTTGTGTTATGCCAGTAATGCCGGGTTTTATGGTGAGAACGCGCCGTTGGTCAGGCTCATATAAGTTCACTTCTTCAGGAAGGTGTGGACGTGGACCGACAAGGCTCATATGACCAAGTAAAACAAGATAAAATTGGGGGAATTCATCAATACTAAGCTTACGTATCCATTTTCCAAATGGAGTAACGCGCGGATCGTTTTTAATTTTAAAAAGGGGTGTTCCATCACGGTCATTCCCATATTCTGCAATAAAATCAGGATCAAACCGTAATATATGTGCATCTTTTACCATAGATCGGAATTTGATAAAGGTAAACTCTTTTCCGAATCTTCCAACACGTTTTTGTGTGTAAAAAATGCTCCCTTGTCTTTCTGTGAGGAGAATAGCAGCGGTAATCATTTGAATAGGGAATGTAATCACGATGAGGAATAATGATATGAAAATATCAAAGATTCGTTTATAAATAGCACCCCAACCATCAAGAGGTGTTTTTGGGAGTTCGATAACTGGTTGTCCAGAAAATGTATGAATGATAGGGGATTGAGCAGCGACAGGGAAAAGGGCGGCTGAGTAAAGAAATGTGAGATGTTCATTGTCGGCAAAGGCTTTTATTGCATCTAATGTGTCACGGTCAATATCAGTTTGCGCAACGATAATTGTGTCCACGCAGCCACGATTACGTTTCTTTAAAATTGCTGTTTCTGCATCTTTGGAAAAGACGCCGTACTGAGCAATAATTTTATACCCAAGTTGAGGATACTGCTTAAAAAATTGCGTCAATTCATTTCCAACCTTTGTTTTCCCGATAATGATTGTTTTATGAAGTCCATACCCTTTTTTACGGAGATGCCTTTGCAAGATACGCACGATAAGTCGCTCTATACTTACAAAAAGAATAGATAAAATCCAAACAGCAAGAAAAATGAAACGAGAGTCAAATAGTTCTCGTGAGAAAAAAGCAATCATCAAAATAAGACCGATCCCAGTACTTATAGATAGTCCAATACGAATGACTTCACTTGTTAATCGTGCTGGACGCATGGAATAAAGGCCAGCAAATGCAAAAATAATGATCCATAGTACCGCTCCCCAGGCAGCAACTTGTAGATATTCTGAAAAAGGTAAATCAAATGTCACGTCTCGAATGCTGCGAAGGGTAGGGGAAAATCGAATAGAATAGGCAGAAATCGCCGCCAAAAGAAGCGCACCATAATCGAGAGGAACGCGAATTGCGGCAAAGAAGAGATGAATCTGTCTCATAATGAAAAACCTTAACATTTAACGCGGAAAAACAAAAGAACCAGCCGAAGCTGATTCTTTTTTCCGGGAAGCATGTAAGCCGAATTCTGTCCTTGTTTTGCTAGCAGTCTAGCATTTCAAGTGATGATCATCTATCTAGGATATATGTTGCCATATATCTCATGCGAGCTACCAAATTTGCTCTTGCACCGGAACGGGTTTACCACGCATCCATGTCACCATGGAGCGAATCGTGTAGCCGACTGACCTCACGATACTTTTCACCTTTCCTCACAAAATGTGAGTAGTATTGTCTCTGTGGCACTGTCCCTAGGCTTATATGAGTCTTCTGGGAACGGGCGCACTGCACCCTGTGAACTCACGTTCTCCAGTTCCCTGAAAACTCATGTTATTCCCTGGTCGCCGTTAGCGACGCTCCGCTTCCGTACCTATTGCTAGGTTACGAGGTGTTCGGACTTTCCTCTCACGCAACTGCGCAAGCGATCATCCAACTTCCTAGATCGTTAAGCTAAGCCTAACTAGGCGGAATATAACATATAATATGTCAATTGTCAATTAAAATAGAGTAAAATAAATGCCCCCGACACTTAAGTGGGGGCTGTTAGATGTGGTGTGATGATGTATTTCTACACACCACCTCTGCTTCTGTCTTCACTGCCACTAGTATCGCTATATGTGATGAACACATCATCAGTATCTTTGAGCGTTCTCCATGCGGCGCTTGTTGCGTCGGCAAAACCCGTGTCAACAAATAGTTCAGCGAATTCGCTGAGACTGATATTGTTTTGAATGCTTTGAATCGCACCCTTCATAAAATCCTCAAATCTACTTGCATCTTTGATGCTCTTGCACGTCTGAATTACTCTTCCATGTAGCCATGATGTCATCTTATGCTGATCACCACCACATCTAAAGGTACTCATTAACGTTTTTAGTCGATTGAGAATCTTTCCCGAAGGACAGTGATGGCCTTCATCTAAGAATTGTGGTAGAGAACGAAGGGTAGAAGGTGACTCAGAGTTGGTCTCTGTGTCGGAGGGGGTTGCTCTATTCATTTTTTTGAGCTCTTTCTAGCGGGTTAATGCTCCAAAACATCGGAATGATGTACGAAGCAATACGATACTACCGCAACCAACAATTCCTGTAAAGCAAGAAAGGACAAAATTTTGCTAATTTAAGCAGTTTATATATAGACTAATCAATTTTTAATCCCATGATTTTATATACACCCTGTAGCTTTTCATGGGCTTCATGATGTGCTTTTTCTGATCCTTGTTTTACAATTTTGAGCAATTCATCCTCTTGATCAAGTAATTGATTCACCTGCATTTGTAGTGGGGAAAGAATGTGTTCAAGTGCTTCAGTAAGTCCGTCCTTGAGTTCCCTCATACCGTTATCTCTATAGTCGATAGCAATTTCATCTTGCGTTTTACCGGTCGCTAGAGAGAAGAGTGTTAATAGATTATATAGTCCGTGACGTTCTTTATCTGCTGTGATTGTCGGATTTGAATCGGTCATAGCACTTCGGATCTTTTTCTGAACCAAGTCCGCATCATCCATAATAGAGATATAACTCTTCGCAGAAGGGTCAGATTTACTCATCTTCTTTGAGGGGTCTTTTAATGACTTGATTCGAGCTCCAGATGTACCGATTATTGGTTCTGGAACCGTAAATGTTTTTCCGAAACGGTTATTAAAACGTTCCGCAAGGTTTCGTGCGAGCTCCAGATGCTGTTTTTGATCTTCTCCTACGGGTACTGCATTAGCGTCATATAGAAGGATATCTGCTGCCATGAGAGCAGGGTAGGTGAAGAGTCCAACAGAAACACCTTTCTCGTTTTTTGCAGACTTATCTTTGAATTGTGTCATGCGATTTGCCTCTCCCATCATGGTAAGCGTTTGCATAACCCATCCGAGTTCAGCATGTTCTGGTACGCGCGATTGTTGGAAAAGGACTGTCTTTTCTGGATCAATTCCGGCGGCGAGATATGCTGCTGCACCGAATAGAATATTTTTCTTTAATATTTGTGGATCTTGAGGAACGGTGATGGCATGAAGATCAGCAATCATCATGTACACTTGGTATTCTTCCTGAAGTTTTACGGCGGGTAATAATGCTCCAAAATAATTTCCGATATGGAGGAGATTCGTAGGTTGTATTCCGGTAAGTGCTTTCTTCATATGGACGCATTGTACCAAAAAACCGAGCATATGGCTCGGTTTTGGACTTTTATTATTGAACTTACTCTAATGTAATTGAATTCAAGATGAGATCCCATTCATCGTCTAAATCACTGTTACCAACACCTCTTTGGTACTCTAATTTGTAATTATTACCATCATTATCTTGGAATGATGCCGTTGTGTGCGACCAGGGTCCACCCAATGTGTTCTCAGAGATGTTGTCGACAGATACATTGTTAACTGTTATGTCATTAATCTGCACGGAAGATTTTTCAAAATTTACGAAATCTTCAGAACTGTAATCAATGATTATTGGAGTTTTTCCATTTGCGGTGAATGTAATTGGAGTGTATAACCCGACATCTCCTGGTGCAAAGTAAACAAGCGGATCTGGAGAAAGATTGGCTGAACCAACGCCTATTTCAAAGCCTCCATTCATATGCCACCCGAGTGGATAGCTGAAATGTACATTTCCCGCATCGAATGTTCTTGTGATCACTCCCATATCGTTCTTAAACACAGGGGTGTCCCCATCATCGTTATCTGTGTCTGCGTCGACTATTACTTCTGTTGAGTCATTGTCAACAGATGGTGCTGTAGCATCTGCAGAAAGTAATAGGACTAAATTAACAATGGACAGTATGAAGGCAGTCGTTACAATGGTGATAAGTATTTTAAAATGATGCATAAGGTATAATATTTAATCTATGAGAATAATACCATTTTTTGCTAGCAACAAAAAACCGAGCATATGGCTCGGTTTTGGACTTTTATTATTGAACTTACTCTAATGTAATTGAATTCAAGATGAGATCCCATTCATCGTCTAAATCACTGTTACCAACACCTCTTTGGTACTCTAATTTGTAATTATTACCATCATTATCTTGGAATGATGCCGTTGTGTGCGACCAGGGTCCACCCAATGTGTTCTCAGAGATGTTGTCGACAGATACATTGTTAACTGTTATGTCATTAATCTGCACGGAAGATTTTTCAAAATTTACGAAATCTTCAGAACTGTAATCAATGATTATTGGAGTTTTTCCATTTGCGGTGAATGTAATTGGAGTGTATAACCCGACATCTCCTGGTGCAAAGTAAACAAGCGGATCTGGAGAAAGATTGGCTGAACCAACGCCTATTTCAAAGCCTCCATTCATATGCCACCCGAGTGGATAGCTGAAATGTACATTTCCCGCATCGAATGTTCTTGTGATCACTCCCATATCGTTCTTAAACACAGGGGTGTCCCCATCATCGTTATCTGTGTCTGCGTCGACTATTACTTCTGTTGAGTCATTGTCAACAGATGGTGCTGTAGCATCTGCAGAAAGTAATAGGACTAAATTAACAATGGACAGTATGAAGGCAGTCGTTACAATGGTGATAAGTATTTTAAAATGATGCATAAGGTATAATATTTAATCTATGAGAATAATACCATTTTTTGCTAGCAACAAAAAACCGAGCTATATGCTCGGTTTTCCGATTCAGAGCCTTGTCCGTGCAGAAAACGGGATGCGCTAGATTCCGGCTCGGTGGCCGGAATGACAGAGCGCGCTAAAGGCTAAGTAGATAATCGACTCATTGTTATTCTACTCGATCTGAGGTTCCGACTGAATCAATACGACTTAAGGTCCGACCTCTCGATTGAGGTACGGACCTTTCAAGGGCACCAATAGACAAACGGAACCTGTCCGAGCAATAGACTGGATGTAATTTGTTTGAATCATCGAGCACTGAGCGGAAGTGTACTAGAACGTACAGTGCAGCGAAGCGCACAGATGTGAAAACAAAGTACGCCAGTCTATAAGCGGATGCCCTGTCCGCGCAGAAAACGGGATGATATTTCCTTGAAGATTAAGAAAATACCGCAGATGTACTAGAAAAGTACATTGAGGATATTTTTGCAAATCTGAATGGATAGATCGCCCATTTTCAAGCGGAATGTCTTACATTTCTATGACGACTGGCATAACCATCGGCCGCCGCTCTGTCTTTTGGAAGAGGAATTTACCTACTTCGTCCCGCACGATTTTTCGTACATGATCTGCATCTGCTGGTGATTTTGGATCTGTTTTTTCACGAATCAATTTTTGTATCAACTTACGTGTTGAATTGATCAATTCCTTGTTTTCACGCATATGCACGAATCCGCGACTGACGATATCTGGTAGCCCAATAACTTTTCCGGTTGATTTTTCAATTTGTACAATTGCAACAACGATTCCATCATCTGCAAGTGCTTGACGATCTCGAAGAACGACTTGCGAGACATCCCCAACGCCAAGTCCATCTACGAAGACATAATCCGTAGGAACTTTTGTCTTTGTAAGAACTGCATCTCCGATTTCGCCCGCTTTTTTACTCTTTCGCAGTTCTAGAATCTGTCCATTATCCGCAACGAAAACATGGTCCTCGTCCCATCCCATAGAATAGGCAACCTCTGCATTTTCACGTAAGAGGAAGTGATTTCCTTCAATTGGCATGTAATACTTCGGCTTGAAGAGCGAAAGCATTAATTTAATGTCTTCTTGTTTTGCATGTCCACCTGCATGTACATCCATAATATCTTTATGAATAACTTTCGCTCGTTTACGGTAGAATGTATCTTTTAATTTCTGCACGGAAGATTCATTTCCTGGAACGACAGAACTTGAAAAGATAATCGTATCGTTTTTCTTTACCTTAATGAATCGATGTTCATCATGCGCAATTCGAGAAAGAGCGGCACGTTTTTCTCCTTGTGCCCCCGTACAAACGATGGTTACTTTTTCATCAGGTGTTTTATTAATTCGCTCCATTGGAACGAGGGTTCTGTCGCTAATGGAGATATAGCCAAGATGCCGCGCGATTTCTACATTTGTTTTCATCGAATATCCATCAATAGCTACTTTACGTCCCAGACGTTCTGAAATTTCCAGAATCTGTTTTACACGTGAAAGAAGGGAAGCGAATGTCCCAACAATGACACGTCCTGGTGCTTTATCAATAATGCGTTCAAGTTCTGCACCAATAACACGTTCAGATGTTTGATGCCCTGGCAGACTCGCATTTGTTGAATCTCCCATAAGAAGGAGAAGTCCTTCCTCACCAATGCGCGCCATTTTGTGAAAGTCGGCTGGCCCAGTGCCTACAGGGTGGAAATCATATTTCCAGTCACCTGTGTGACAAATGGTTCCTGCAGGTGTTTCAACAACAATTCCTGCTGAATCCGGAATATTGTGATTAATGTGGAAGAAGTGCACCTTGAATACTCCAAGTTGTAACTCGGATTCAATGGTAATATTTTTTACATTTACTTTTGCCGATTTAAAATCGTCCTGTCGCTTATTAATAATCCCTGCCGCAATTGGTAGAGCATAAACGGTCGGATTTCCGATATAAGGAACGGTATGAGGGATTGCCCCAATATGATCATAATGACCATGAGTAATAATAGCTCCTCGTACATTTTTTTCCTTTCCACGAAGATATTCCATATTTGGAATAATATAGTCGACTCCCGGCATATCTTCTTCTGGGAATTGTAGACCAAGATCGATAATGATGATGTCATCTTTATATTCAATCAAGGTACAGTTTCGGCCAACTTCTTCGAGCCCTCCGAGTACGATTACACGTACTTCTTCTCCGGTAGGGGACTTGAAGGTTTTTGTTGATCGGGTAACAGGTGGCGTATTCGGTCGCGAGATGTGACCTTTTTTATGATACGCAGACACTTGTTTTTTGCGCCCAGTTGATGGACGTCTTTTTCCTTGTGGGCGATTATTACGTGTTCCATGTTGCACACGTTTTTTCCCTGCAGGTCTTGTATTACGTTGTGGTGGACGTGATTGTCCTCCGGTTCGACGCTTTGGTGCGTCAGATTTTTTTTCTGTCATATTTTTTTCTGTTGTCTTCTTTTATTTCAAACAAAAGAATGACTATTTAATTTATATTTCATTTTTGAGAAGAGAAACTGGACCAGTTCTATACACAATAAAAAAGGTTCAAATTCCCTCCTGGGTAGATATGCAAGCCTCTTATTAAGAGAAAATCATACCTTATACAGGTGGAATTGTCAATGATTATTCTTTTCGCGACAGTGCATTCCTTGTCTTAATGAACCAAGAAGATACGGTACTAAATCGATCAGACGGACTCATGATGCGCTCAAGGGTTCCGCCTTGGATTTTCTTTGCTTGTGCATAAGGATAGAAGGGTTGATACAGGAATATCGCTGGAATTTCATTTGCAATAATTGACTGAAGTTCTGTATATGCTTCTGTCCGTTCTTCGATATCATTCGTTGATCGTCCTGTAATGATGTATTCATCTGCCTTCCGATTTGAGAATCGTGCCAGATTTAATCCTTGTCCTGAGATTTGGGATGAGTGCCAGAAAATATACGGATCAAGTTCTGTACCGTACAATTCACCAGACAAGAGAATGTCATAGGATTTATTTGGAATAATGTCATTTTGTAATTCGGTATTACTGATAATACGTATATCTATTTGAATACCGATTTCTTTCCATTGTGATTGAATTGATTCTGCAACGGCAATTAACTCACTTGAGTTTACCGTCGTGATCGTGAAGGAAAGGACATCTTCATCTTTTGTACGGAATTCAGCCTCTTCTTCAAGAACCCAACCGGCTTCTTCTAATAATTCAATTGCCTTGGATTGATTGAATGAATAGACGGTAAAGTCAGCATCTGAACCAATCATTCCTGGCAGGATGAATGAATCAATTGGCCGCGCTAATTCTAGAAGTACCTGTTCGGTGAGGATTGATTTATCCGTACCATAACTTAATGCTTGTCTTACCTCATCTATCTGTAATTCGTCAGCAATTTTTTGATTGAAAAATAATGCTGTGTATTGCTGAAGAGCTGGTAGATTTATCTTTATGGCATTTACTTTTGAAAAATCGTGTACATGTTCTGCTGGAATATAGGCGAGTCCCTCCACATTTTGATTACGAAGTGCTTCGATTCCTGATGTAATTTCAGGGTAAAACTTGATATCGAGTGTTTGAATATAAGGTCCATCCCCATGATACCGTTCATGTCTTACGAGGGTATAGCTATGAATATTTCCTTTTCCGTCACGGGTAATTTTTTCTAAAGAATAGGGTCCGCTTCCTACAGGTTTTCGGTTAAGTTCTGCGACCGGTGCATTAATAGGGGTGATATCTTGCCATAAATGTGACGGAAGAATACCAATAGTCATGAGCGACAAAAAAGGAGAAAAAGGTTCATCGAGTGTAAATTTGACGGTTCTTTCATCTATTTGCTCGACATCGATACCTGAAAAACTTACCTCTAGAGGACTACGATATTCCGTATTCTGAATAGCGCTGATGGTGAAGATAACGTCATCGACACGGACAGGTTGACCGTCATGCCATTTTGCATCATCGCGCAATGTGAATGTATATTCCGTTTGATCTTCAGAAATTTCATAGCTTTCTGCTAAGTCGGTTACGAGTCCCTGATTACTATCAAAATGCATTAATCCACTAAAAATAAGAGCGGCAAGATCAGAGTCAACATCACTCGTACTCGCATAAAGGGGGTTAATGAGTTGTGGAATGCCGATAAAACCTTCCGTATATTCACCTCCAATAGCCGGGACAACGGTCCGAGTGCTATTAATGAGTCGTATTCCAAGGGCGGTACTTGTAATGACAAGTACGAGTAAGGTAAATCCAGCGAGTCGACGTTCTGTTTTTGATAGAAGTCGCGGTAGTTCACGTAATTGTGACCATTTTGGAATTCGGCCTACATTGCGCGCCTTAAGAACTTGACCCATGGCGAGGTCATGACTTGCGCGCTTTGCACTCCCAGAAGATCGTTTAAAAAGTCTTTGTATGACTTTTGTAAAACGTGATTGCTTTGGAGGGGTTTGTGAGCCAGTATCTGGCATGGTTTCAATTCTGATTAGAAAAGAATATTAGCAAGAGAAGCACCAAAGAAGAGAATAGCAAGGATAATCGTTACGGTATGTAATTTCTTCTCGACGCCTCGTTTTGTTCGGAAAACCTCTCCACCTCCGCCAAAGCCGGCACCAAGACCTGTTCCTTGTGCTTGCATCAGAATAGCTCCTATTAACAGGATGGAAAGAATTGTAATGAGAATAGTAAAAATCATATCGAGGAAAAGCCTAGCATGCACTGTGGAGAGCGTCAATCCGTTCTCATTCGTTATGATAGAATAGATGCATATGATACGCATCTTCTTTCTTCTGGTATTTAGTATAGCACTTTTACTGCCTTCATTTCCAGTGACGGTTTTTGCACAAAATGCAGGTGAGGCTTGTAGTTGTTTTTGTGAATCATCTGCGGGAGCATATGAATTAGAGAGGGTGAATGATACAAAATCATGTCGCGCACAATGTAAGGCACAAGAGGGGTCTTCCATTTTAGGATGATTAACACATAAGCAAGCAAATTTACGACCCGAAAATAATTCACTTTGCTGGACACCTTCTGAATGTGAAGAAGAGTTTCATCGTCGCGTTTCAGAAGATGGACTCACAGGAATTGCTTGGGAAGAAAGCGTCTATTGGAGTCAGTCACCAAGCTGTTTGCCTCGGGAGGGAGCATGTTACCCGCCGCATGGACGTTTTAATCTTAATCAAGTAATAGGTGGTTCATCATCTGTTCAAGGAATAGGAGATTATGTGAATATTATTTATAATCTTCTTTTGGTATTTGCATCCGTTGTGGCCATTATTAGTATTATGATTGCCGGTCTTATGTGGATGACAGCGCGCGGGAATGCGACGCAAACAGGGAAGGCAAGGGCACTCATTGGAAAATCATTAATGAGTATTGTAATTTTATTAATCATTGTTGCCGCAGCAGAACTCATAGATCCGCGTCTAACAAAGTTCAATGTGCTCAAAACAAATCTGATTCAAAAGGTGCAATATATTCCAGAAGGGCAGAGCTGCGAGGCGCTTATTGAGAAATACGATGCAACTATTACAGCGAAGACTTCCGACGAATCCTGTGGTGATGTTGGTATTATTGAGGATTTGGGTACCGCTGCAGAAGGGAAGACCGTTGGACTAACAGAGGGTGGTGAGTGTATCTACCAATTTTGTGGTGAAAATAGTGCAGAATCCTGTGTGCAAGTAAAGGGAGAGTGGGAATGTATTCGTTGTGGAAATGTTGTTAAGGCAGGTACAGGGGGAGCGGCACTGGACCTAAAACCATCGGCAAGTGTCTGTTCGCAACTTACCATCTTACCAAGTATTGAAGAGCGTCTAGCTGGTAATGGAATATTACACATGTGTAGATATTATGATGCCGGTTGGATTTCGTGGGATTCTATTGTAGAAAATGACGCTTGTGTCGAGTTAACATACCCGGCAAGTGACGGAGCCGGAATTAATTGTAAAAGTTTAGCTGAACAGGGGTGTAAAGGATACGATGATGTATCTGTTTTCTTGAGGCAAACTGTAGGGGCGCAAGTTGCATCTATGCTAGCAGGGAATACGGTAGATTGGTATGAGGGAGTTAATAATGACTACCCTCTTTGGGCTGATATTTGTAACAATGATGTCTGTAATGTGAGCGCGAGTGGGTGCTTGCTGGATACGCGAAGAGAGATAGGGGATGGTTTATTGGTAGATTTAGACGATTATTCGGAATATATTCCGGATTCGATCGAAACTGGACTACAAGAAAACATATTAGGTTGTCGAGAAAGGTAAAGAGATGACCAATAAAAAACGCAGAATATCTCATTCTACGTCACGGTAAAGCCATGATTGGAAAATCATAATGCAGGTTGTGCTGACGATAGCTACATCGATTGACATTAGGCATTTTTATTGATAATGTGACCTCTGCTCTTTAACAGAAGGGAGATGGTATGAGTCAGGATCATTTTGATGAAATCGCTTGTACGTATAGTGATATGCGTCCATCGAACCAGGAACTCTTGCGCTTGGTGTATGACCGAGCTGAATTGAAACCCGGCATGTCGCTATGGGACATCGGTTGCGGTCCAGGGGGTGATTTGGCCTGGTTTTCTTCGAAAGGGCTGAGCATTATGGGGATTGACCGCTCTGCGAAGATGGTACAGATCGCATGTCGTAGACTTGGCGAATACAAAGTGCTTTGTGGTGACGTCACGGATCTACTCAAGCAGGAAGATGATGTGAATATGAGAATCGCTACAGATGCTTTTCTCTTTAAATTCTCATTGCACCTCATGGATGATCCAGTGAATGTGTTGCGATTGGCGTGGAATCATGTTCCCGTTGGTGGCTGCATTGTCATTGTGTCGATGCTTTACGATCAACAAGTCAAGAGTCTGCCGACGCATGGCTACTTTCCTTCGATGGATCGTGATGTTCTGCGAAGCGTCAATGATCTTCGCGCGACGATACTCTCTGTGAGAGAGGAGTTGGATGCAGATCTTCGGATCTTCAATACCACATTGTGGGAGGAGGCACTAGACGATAATTGGATTCAACGTGTAGAGAATCGTTATATGTCAACACTCAGGAATATACCGGAGGATGAGTGGGAGCAAGGGCTTGCAGATCTCAAAGATAATTTGAAAGTTTGGACCAGCGTCAACGATGCTCCATTGGTGAGTGTGGAAGGGTCTATTGCAATTCTGCGAAGGAGGTGAAATGTGAACGTCGAACTAAAGTGGCTGGCGCGTCAACAGATGTCTTCTGGTCAGTTCCCGACTACGGTTTTGTACAAACCAACAGGTCTTGTTCGGAATGTGTCTACGATTTGTCCAACGTACTTGATCGTATTCATACTCACACTATTGCGTGAGCGGAAAGGTTCTTCGGATCCTGTGCTTGATCGCATGGTCAAACAAGGTTTGGATTTTCTCGAGGAGAGAATGTATGTCGATCCAGTGGAGGGCTTTCGTGCTTGGCACTTCAATGCCTTTTATCCGCCGGATTGGGAAGAGACATGCTGGTGTTCCTTGCTTCTTGCAAATGCGGGACGTATGGGGCGTGACGAGCTGGATCCTCTGCGGCGACTTCTCGATGAAAATACTACGGACATGGGGATTGGTGTTTGGCTGAAAGATCCGTATACGCCAAATAACGGAGCTGCAAATACTTTTGATCCCATTGTAGCAATGTCGATTCAGTATTGGCTTCGCCGACTGTACGATGATCATATCGAATCGGTTGATGACTTTGTCGCGTCGGCATTGAAAAAGAAGATGGCGTCACTGTACTATGATCGTCAATTTCAAGAGTTTTTCTACTGGATAATGGGGCTGCGATGTGATGCACCGTCTCTTGATCGAGATGATCATATCGTGTTCCATAATGCGCGTCGAAAACGCTTGAATTATGCATCAGAAGAAGTGTGGCGAGCAGCTGAACTACTCATGTCTACTTGAAGGGTCAATAGGCCTTTTTTTATTTGAATAAAAAAACGCAGAATATTTCATTCTACGTCGCGATAAAGCCATGATTGGAAAATCATAATGCAGGTTGTGCTGACGATAGCTACATCGATTGACATTAGGCATTTTTATTGATAATGTGACCTCTGCTCTTTAACAGAAGGGAGATGGTATGAGTCAGGATCATTTTGATGAAATCGCTTGTACGTATAGTGATATGCGTCCATCGAACCAGGAACTCTTGCGCTTGGTGTATGACCGAGCTGAATTGAAACCCGGCATGTCGCTATGGGACATCGGTTGCGGTCCAGGGGGTGATTTGGCCTGGTTTTCTTCGAAAGGGCTGAGCATTATGGGGATTGACCGCTCTGCGAAGATGGTACAGATCGCATGTCGTAGACTTGGCGAATACAAAGTGCTTTGTGGTGACGTCACGGATCTACTCAAGCAGGAAGATGATGTGAATATGAGAATCGCTACAGATGCTTTTCTCTTTAAATTCTCATTGCACCTCATGGATGATCCAGTGAATGTGTTGCGATTGGCGTGGAATCATGTTCCCGTTGGTGGCTGCATTGTCATTGTGTCGATGCTTTACGATCAACAAGTCAAGAGTCTGCCGACGCATGGCTACTTTCCTTCGATGGATCGTGATGTTCTGCGAAGCGTCAATGATCTTCGCGCGACGATACTCTCTGTGAGAGAGGAGTTGGATGCAGATCTTCGGATCTTCAATACCACATTGTGGGAGGAGGCACTAGACGATAATTGGATTCAACGTGTAGAGAATCGTTATATGTCAACACTCAGGAATATACCGGAGGATGAGTGGGAGCAAGGGCTTGCAGATCTCAAAGATAATTTGAAAGTTTGGACCAGCGTCAACGATGCTCCATTGGTGAGTGTGGAAGGGTCTATTGCAATTCTGCGAAGGAGGTGAAATGTGAACGTCGAACTAAAGTGGCTGGCGCGTCAACAGATGTCTTCTGGTCAGTTCCCGACTACGGTTTTGTACAAACCAACAGGTCTTGTTCGGAATGTGTCTACGATTTGTCCAACGTACTTGATCGTATTCATACTCACACTATTGCGTGAGCGGAAAGGTTCTTCGGATCCTGTGCTTGATCGCATGGTCAAACAAGGTTTGGATTTTCTCGAGGAGAGAATGTATGTCGATCCAGTGGAGGGCTTTCGTGCTTGGCACTTCAATGCCTTTTATCCGCCGGATTGGGAAGAGACATGCTGGTGTTCCTTGCTTCTTGCAAATGCGGGACGTATGGGGCGTGACGAGCTGGATCCTCTGCGGCGACTTCTCGATGAAAATACTACGGACATGGGGATTGGTGTTTGGCTGAAAGATCCGTATACGCCAAATAACGGAGCTGCAAATACTTTTGATCCCATTGTAGCAATGTCGATTCAGTATTGGCTTCGCCGACTGTACGATGATCATATCGAATCGGTTGATGACTTTGTCGCGTCGGCATTGAAAAAGAAGATGGCGTCACTGTACTATGATCGTCAATTTCAAGAGTTTTTCTACTGGATAATGGGGCTGCGATGTGATGCACCGTCTCTTGATCGAGATGATCATATCGTGTTCCATAATGCGCGTCGAAAACGCTTGAATTATGCATCAGAAGAAGTGTGGCGAGCAGCTGAACTACTCATGTCTACTTGAAGGGTCAATAGGCCTTTTTTTATTTGAATAAAAAAACGCAGAATATTTCATTCTACGTCGCGATAAAGCCATGATTGGAAAATCATAATGCAGGTTGTGCAGAGTCCGACCAGGTCAGCGGGCAGAATGTACCATGCCTCGCTCGCGATGGAATAGGGTACGCGCGTGAGGTACACGCCGAGTCCCAGTAGTACGAACATGAGGGGCATTCCGGCTGTACCCTCTCGGTAGTTCTTCAGAATCTGCATTGGGAATCCGATAACAGAAACCAGAACTGAAAATACGCGTGTCGCTGTTCCGAGTGAATCTGTATACGGACTCAGGATTGGAACAAGGTCCAGAAAGAATTGCTGAATTAGGTGAATATGTTCCACGCTTCCTCCAATGTGGCGCAGGAAAAGTACATGAATACTAATGAACGGTCAAATAATGAAACTCCACGACCTAACAGCCGTGGTATCTTTATATTTCAAGCTGCGCTTGTCCTCCTGCCGTCATCCTTTGTCATCCCGGACTTGATCCGGGATCCATCGATCTCGTATTGCGCTAGATTCCCGCTTTCGCGGGAATGACAGGGGGGATTAAGCGGAAACTCACGGCCTAACGGCCGTGGTTTTGGTTGGATACAAAAAAACAGGCCCGAAGGCCTATTTTTATTTTTTGATCTCTTTAAGCTTGCGTTTGAAGTCTCCGCGTAGGTAACTGAGCTTTGCTCGGCGTACTCGATATTGCTTCACCACCTCAATCTTATCGATATTTGGTGAGCTAAGCGGGAAGATCTTTTCAACCATCCAACCCTTTGAGTTCTTTCGAACCGTCATGGTTCGTGAATGACCTGCTCCGCGTGTTCCGATAACTAATCCTTCAAAGACCTGAACACGTTCTTTCTCAACTCCTTTACTGTTCACGTCTTTAATCTTTTCATGAACACGTACAAGCATTCCCGTCACAATATCGCTATTTGGCAATACTTCAACTTCTGCATCTTTTTCAATTTCTTCCGGAATTACAGAGTCCTTTGCTGCTTCTTCTCGTGCTTTTGCATCATCTTCTGTAGATGCGATTTCTTCGTTCATAGCAGGCTTTTCTTCTGTTTTTACTTCCTCGACTTTAGGAGCTTCTTCTTTTACAGCTTCTTCTGTCTTTTTTTCTTCCTCTGACATAATGTGTCGGTTACATCGCCATGCCAGAGGAGTACATAAATGAACTCATTCACAGACTGTTTAATACGGCGGAATATTACTGTTTCTTGTAAAAAATGTCAAGCGTTAGCGCTGTTGTAAAAATTGCGCGATTTGAATAACCGTTTGACGATATACTTCATCGACACTTTCTGCAGATGTGTCATGAACGATATGGAAATTATTGAGATCCCGTATATCGATTGCATAGAATTCTTTAAATCTTTGCTGATTCGATGCAGCGCGTTCTTGGTCCGCTTTTAATAGTGCTTCCTTTGTCGCAAAAGAATCTCGTAATTTATTCTCTGTATCTTTGAATACACGATCTACGGCGATATGTGGGTCAACAGAGAAGTAAACATTAACATCAGGATTTTCAATAAAATGCCATGCTGTCCGTCCTTCAAAAACGCCACGTTCAATTTCTCTTCCTTTCTGCGTTTGAATCGCATCCATTTGTTTATCTATTTCCGGATCCTGTTCTAATAATGTGTGCAATTCTTGAACAGTGAGATTACGACGTTTTGCTTCTTCACGCATCAATTGACCGATATACACGCGTGGAATGTCTAATTCCTCGGAGAGCCTTTTTGCAAAAGTAGATTTTCCCGCACCAATATCTCCACTTAATGTGATTCGTAATGGAGTGATATTTTTTAGGTATTGCAAGGCGTCTTTAAAGGTCATAATTATTGAATTTATTATTTTTGCGACCTGTTCATCCGTAGCTCATAGGGTGATGGATGAATAAAGGAATCTGGCATATTCGATTAGCACCGGATCCCGGATCGGGGTCCGGGATGACGGGAGGATTATAATTTCGGAATATCTTCAAGGACCTGTTCTAATTTTGCTGGTAATGGTGCTTCGAATACGGTGGTCTCTCCATCCGGTAATGTAATGGTCAGTTCTCGGGCATGCAGGAAGAGTCGACCAATATCACGAGGAGTTTTTCCTTTTAATCTGTAGAGCGTGTCACCAACAACAGGGTGTCCTATTGCAAGCATATGTACGCGGATTTGATGCGTTCTTCCCGTTTCAATACGTACATCAAGCAAGGAGTGATGTGGAAACTGCTTTATGACATCGTAATGAGAAATAGCTTCTTTCCCAGATTCTTGTGATCGTGGTTTTGCCGCCATTCTTCCTGTTGACTTAGATCGTTCAATAGAAAAATCAATAGTATCTTCTAATTTCTCCATGCGATTTTCGACCAATACAGTATATTTTTTGGTTGTTAACCTTTCACTGAATTGCTTTTTGAGATGCGCAAAAGCTGCTTGTGTTTTTGCCGTAATCAAAACACCGGAAGCATATTTATCTAAGCGATGCACAATACCAGGACGCGCTGCATCGTCTCCGACTTCTTTCATTTGCGGACAATGTGCGAGAAGGCCATCGACAAGCGTAGGAGAAACATTTCCCGGCGCATCATGTACAAGAATACCGTCGGGCTTATTTACCACGAGGACATCATCATTTTCAAAAATAATATCAAGGTCGGGCGGGGAAGTATCACGTTCGGGAATGTAAAAAACATCATCGCTCACATTGATTGTGTCTTCAGATGTGACGAGCGCTTTTACGGGCACTGGTTCACCGTTAAGGAGAATCTGACCTGCTTTAATTGCTTTTTGAACCTTTGTGCGACTTAATGCAAGAAGCTCTGTTGCGACAGAATCAAGTCTTTGAGGTTCAGAATTTTTTGGGGTATAGGTAGGCATAGGCGCAGTCTGCCATAAAAACGTGGTTTTTGAAAGCTAAATATCTAATATTATGATGGTAATAATTGATTTTTGTTCTATATTTGTGTAATATATGCTCACCGCGAATGGTTATTATTCGTGAATAAGGGCCCGTAGCTCAGCTGGTTAGAGCGCAGAGCTTATACCTCTGTGGTCGATGGTTCGAGTCCATCCGGGCCCACCAAGGAAAATATGATCCAAGTTTGCCCTCTACATTGTTGCGTCTGTGGTGCTCGACACCGTACCTATCAGTACGGCTTACTCCGCTCCTCGATGCGCCTCGTAGAGAATAAACTTAATCATATTTTCTCCAAGTGATTGTGTAGGTGAATGAGATGTCCATCCGGGCCCACCACCGAGCTCAGCTCGGTTTGGTACGATACGATATGAAAGCTAAGCTTTCACTATATGCCAAACATATTGACTGCTGAGTGAAGGTAATCCAGCTAAGCTGGACAAGGAAAATATGATCCAAGTTTGCCCTGCGTTTTTCATATTACTAAGTGCAAATTGGGTTATTTTTCTTATGAATTTGCTATAATGAATCCCGTATATGATTTATTTATCCGTATTCATTTTTCTCAGCTCTCTATTCTTCTTCATAAAGAGTATTCGAGAAAAATCAACAGGTGATAGAGATATTGCACTGATTTTGTTTATTGTATCACTGGCGACGATTGGCATGTCTTATGTCGCCTTAACTATTATGAATACATAATATGTGGGGATCGATTTTCTTCATTGGATTTATCGTATTTCTGTTTTATTGGATTATTGGTGGAGCAATGTTTGCTGCCTTTTCTTTTATTCGTAATAATAAATTTCACAAAGCACGTTTTGGATGTTTGTACACACTTTTATCGGTATTGTGCGCGATAGGAGCAACGTATAGTACTTCAGTGATAGGGAGGGATGAAATACAGAGTTGTTTGAATGATTCGACGGATATTTTTGGGGATTTAGCGAGTTTTGTTGGATGCGGTATTCTTTCGCTCAGCTTGATGATTGTGGCTTGGTTTGGAGTGCTGATTATTTTTGGAGGGATATCATTGTTTCTTTCAAGGGCGAAAAATCAATCATGGATGGATGAGGAATTTGAGGAAGATACGGCGCTTGAGATTTCATTCGATCATCTGTAAAATACTGTCTACAGATTGAATATTTTTGTTCTTCTGCTAGGCGAAACAGAGTAGCGACAATATGTACATGGAATATCTTTGGTAAGATGCATGTACCTGTGTATCAAAATGGAATGAAATACAAGGAAGTTTTTGAGCACCGAGTGCACGTACCTAAATGTACGTAAGCGAGAGCGCAGAAAACTGACAAAGTAGTTCGTTCATTTTGTAACAGAGGGCCTATAGCTCAGGGGTTAGAGCGTTACATTGACATTGTAAAGGTCGGTGGTTCGAATCCACCTAGGCCCACCAAGGAAAATATGATCCAAGTTTGCCCTCTACATTGTTGCGTCTGTGGTGCTCGACACCGTACCTATCAGTACGGCTTACTCCGCTCCTCGATGCGCCTCGTAGAGAATAAACTTAATCATATTTCCCACCATTTACTTTCTTGAATAAATGTCCATCTAGATACCATGAAAACGCCCTCACCGAAAGGAGAGAGCGTTTTCATATAAGCATATAAGTATTTAGAGATTCGAACCCGGAAAGGGTTTGGAGAAACGTGTATTTCTCACTTTTGTAGAGGAGGTGCAACCTCGAGGTCGGACCTTTAATGTGGATAAGTAGGTCGGACCTTGAGATATATGATTCATTATCCTGCCAATTCGGACAATTTTTGTTTCAAGTGGCTGATAACCTCTTTTTCGCTTTTTACAATATCTTCTGAAGCGATATGTAAAATAGCTTCTTCGCGGGTCCCTGTTGCAGAAAAGGCTGCACCAAGTGCAAGAGCATCATATGGACGTACCGCATGTAATAAGACATCAATACGATCTTCTATCTCATAAAATATAGCAACGACATTTGATTGTGGTGATGTAGAAATAAGTTCATCAACAATACTATTGAGTGCATCTGTACCAGCGCCTGCATTCACAAAATCTTTCTTTGTGAGCATCGTCCAAATAAGCGCATGTTTCGTATCGGCTTTTAGTCGCGCGAGCGCACGTCCCCATAGTCTTAATGTTTCTACAGTCTTTGTTTTATACAAATGTTGAACAATAAGGTCTCGATCGCCACCTTTTTCAATTAAAGACCCTGCAACAGAAAGAGTACGAGGTGAAACATGTTGTGCTTTGAAACTATTTGTTTTAAAGATCATGCCTGTTAATAGCACGGTCGCCATTTCTTTATCGAATAAACTTCCGTCGATGCGTTCAAATAAATCATGACATACCTCTGTACATGAAACCGCATTCATATCGACAATGTTTAACTGTCCAAAATGTTCATTATCTGATCGGTGGTCAATATTAACAACCGGAGTCGTAAAGAAAAAATCCGGATAGAGTGTATACATGGAACCGATCTGTGCCAGATCTCGAACTCCTATAGTGATCACTAAATCGTATTTGTATGCGTCAGTCTTTACAGATAAATCTTCTTGATGCCAGACACCTGTCTTTGGTACCAAATGTATTGATAGTTTTCCATCCACCTCTTCATAGGAAAGTTCATCAACCATTGCAGACTTTGTATCAATTTCAATTGTCATTTTTCGAATCTGCGTTAAATCTCCTCGTACGGACGTTTCTTGATTAAGAAACGAAATATTTTTTGGAATCATGCCACCGGTTGTTGCTATTTCGGCAGACTTACCCATTTTACTCAGTATAGAAATAATACTAAAAGCACTCGCAAAATCATCAATATCTGCTGTTTCGGTCAAAATAATAATGGGACGATTGGATCGTTCAATTGCTCCTAAAAATTGTTCATGTATAGATAGACCCATAAGGATAGTTGATAAACTTACAAGGGGATTGCAATCCTGTCAATACATGATTCTCATCGGCATAACCGTATTGAAGTATTCTGTATTTTTCGCTAGTATTCCTTTATATGAAAGATGATTTTTTGATGCCGAAGACCTATGATCCGAGAATGGTGGAAGACGAGGTCTATGCTTTATGGGAGAATGCAGGGTATTTTAATCCAGATAATTTACCAAATGTAGATGAAGAGGCAGAACATTTTTCCATTGTTTTACCGCCACCAAATGTGACAGGGACGCTTCATATGGGGCATGCCATGATGATTGCAATTGAAGATGCAATGGTTCGATTCGCGCGCATGCAAGGAAAGAAAACACTTTGGTTACCAGGGACAGATCATGCAGCAATTGCGACTCAATCAAAAGTAGAGAAGATCTTGAAAAATGAAGAAAATCTTTCACGTCATGATTTGGGTCGAGAGGCATTTCTCGAAAAGGTTCGCGTTTTTGCTCAAGATAGCCATGACACCATTGTAAATCAGGTGCGTAAAATGGGAGCAAGCGTTGATTGGTCGCGCGAGGCATATACACTTGATGATGAACGTAATAATGCCGTAAATCATGCGTTTAAGCGCATGCATGAAGATGGGCTTATTTACAAAGGATATCGTGTTATTAATTGGGATCCCATTGGGCAGACGACTGTTTCAGATGATGAAGTTGTACACAAGGAAAGTACGGCAAAACTCTATACATTTAGGTATGGAGAGGATTGTCCAATACCAATTGCAACAACAAGGCCAGAAACGAAAGTGGGGGACACGGCAATTGCGGTGCACCCTGAAGGTAAATGGAAGAAATATATCGGCGAGACATTTTCGGTAGAGTTTGCAGGAGTAAAATCATCTCTTTTGGTAATTGGTGATGAAGAGGTGGACGATGCATTTGGTACGGGTGCTCTTGGTGTGACACCGGCACATAGTCAGACTGATTATGAAATGGCGCAAAAAAATGATCTGAAGATGGTTCAGGTCATCAATGAAGATGCTCGAATGACGGATGATGCCGGTGATTTGGTCGCTGGAAAAACGACGCTCGAGGCTCGTGAAATAATTATCGCATGGCTGCAAGAGAATACATTACTCGAAAAAGAGGAAGAAATTTCTCAGAATTTATCTGTTGCAGAACGAACAAGTGGAACGATTGAGCCGCTTCCAAAAGAGCAGTGGTTTATAGATGTGAATAAAACATTTTCTTTCAAGAACTCTGAACGTGTACCGATTGAGGGAATTGAAAGTGATGAAGAAGTTACTCTGAAATCACTCATGCAACATGTTGTTGAATCTGGGCAAATAGAGATTCTTCCAGATCGATTCAAGAAAACGTATTTTCACTGGATTGATAATTTGAGAGATTGGAATATTTCTCGCCAAATTTGGTTTGGGCATCGTGTGCCTGTTTGGTATAAGGACGATGAGGTACGAATCGGTGAAGCACCATCAGAAGAAGGTTGGAAGCAAGACGACGATACGCTTGATACTTGGTTCAGTTCCGGACTTTGGACATTTTCGACGCTTGGTTGGCCAAGTGACCAGGCGAAAGATTTTCAGAATTTTCACCCGACTTCTGTTCTTGAAACAGGGTATGACATTCTGTTTTTCTGGGTTGCACGCATGATTTTAATGTCGACATATCTTGTTGGTGAGGTGCCATTTAAAACAGTGTATTTGCATGGCCTGGTTCGTGACGAAAAAGGTCGCAAGATGAGTAAATCACTTGGTAATGCAATGAATCCTCTTGATATGATTGAGGAATATGGGGCTGATGCAACACGTCTTTCTCTTTTGATTGGTGCAACACCTGGAAATGACATGAAGCTTTCGGAAGAAAAAGTGGCAGGGTTCAGAAACTTTACGAATAAGCTCTGGAATATTTCGCGTTTTGTTTTTGCAAGTGTTCAACAGGTTCAAATTATTGAAAATGTTGATGCAGATACACTCGCAGATCGTTGGATTTTAGGAAGATTATCAGAGGTGACGAAGGAAGTAACAGATCACTGCGAAAAATATGAATATTCACTCGCAGGGGAAAAGCTACGGGACTTTACATGGAATGAATTTGCAGATTGGTATATTGAAATTGCGAAGATTCAAAATCAAAATCAAAACGGTTCTTCGGATTCGGTATTATTGTATGTATTACAAAGTATTCTAAAGCTCTGGCACCCATTCATGCCATTTGTGACGGAAGAAATTTACAAACAATTCAATGCGGGGCAATTAATTATTGCTTCTTGGCCTGAATCGCAAATGAATTTGAGTGCATCTGATAAAAGACATTTTGAATTATTGCAAAGTATTGTTTCTGGTATTCGTAACATACGCGCAAATTATTCCATCGCTCCAAATAAGAGTGTGAATACAATTTTTGTTCATGCAAATGCTCTTCAAAATTCTGAGGAGGTATTACGCCGATTGGCACGAATTGATACAATAACATGGACAGATGAAATTCCTGTTGTAAAGCAGGCGTCACGCTTCATGGTGGGTAGGCAGCAAGTAATCATTCCTCTTGAGGGATTGATTGATATTGATGCAGAAAAAGAGCGTATTCATGCAAAAATCACGGAAGCGAATACGTACAAGGAAAGCTTGGAATCACGACTCGGGAATGATTCTTACGTAGAAAATGCACCAGAACAGGTCGTTGCGGAAAGTAAGAATCAACTTGAAGAGGTAAAGGAAAAAATTCAATTGCTCGAAGAAGAGCTAAAAAACTTTGATTAATATGTCTATTGATACAGATCAAAAGAAGATTGAAGAAATACTCAGCCGCGGTGTTGAGGAAATCTATCCAAAGAAAAAAACATTGGAAGACCTTCTTTTATCTGGAAAGAAAATACGATTATACGTCGGTGTTGATCCAACAGGGAAGGATTTACATATAGGTCATGCCATTCAATTTCGTAAATTGAAGCAATTTCAGGAGCTTGGACATGAAGTCATTTTGCTTATTGGTTCATTTACGGCGATGATTGGCGACCCAACGGACAAAGGAGCAGCGCGTAAACAACTTACGAAGAAAGAGGTACTGGCAAATGCGGCAACGTATAAAAGACAAGCGGGTAAAATTCTGCGATTCACAGGGAAGAATCCTGTAAAGATCATGTTTAATGATAAGTGGCTATCAAAAATGAATTTTTCGGATGTATTGGAGCTATCGAGTCATTTTACGGTTCAACAGATGAGTGAACGGGATATGTTTGCAAAACGTATGCGTGCCGGAAAGCCCGTATATTTACATGAATTTATGTATCCGCTTATGCAAGGGTATGATTCAGTTGCAATGAATGTTGATCTTGAAATAGGCGGAAATGACCAGATGTTTAATATGCTTGCGGGTCGTACACTGATGAAATCAATGAAAGGGAAGGGAAAGTGTGTCATGACATTACGATTGCTGACAAATGATGAAGGAAAGAAGATGAGTAAGTCGGAGGGAGGTTTTGTCGCATTGACAGACAAGTCGGAAGAGATGTATGGAAAAATCATGGCAATGAGTGATGATGTCATTTTGACCTATTTTGAAATTGCGACAGATGTACCTCTTGATGAAATCGAAGGAATGAAATTGCAGTTAGAGAAAGGTACAAATCCGCGAGACTTAAAAGCAAGGCTTGCGAGAGAAATTGTTACTATTTTTCATGATGCGGCGTCGGCGGAACAAGCAGAAAAACACTTTGATTCTGTTTTTAGATCCAAAGAGATTCCAGATGATATGCCGGAATATACATTAAGCGCAGAAATAGGGATTATTGATGCACTTGTTCAGGCGGAATTGGTGAGTTCTAAATCTGAGGCAAGACGCATGATTCAGCAGAAGGCGGTGAAGATTGATGGTGTTGTTGTCGAGGATGTAAATATGATTCTTGCTCCGAAGACAGAAATGGTGCTACAAAGAGGAAAACGAAAATTTGCTCGACTAAAATAATGATTTGATATTGCCGTATCGGCATAAAAAACTATGTACGCAATACAACAAGCGAAGCAAGAAGCGGTTGCCGCATTAAAACGAGCTATTGGAAAAGGATTCAGTATTCATACGGATGATTTAGAGCATCCACCCAATAGAAATATGGGAGATTTAGCCTTTCCATGTTTTATTTTAGCAAAAGAGCAGGGGAGAAACCCTGCCGAGATTGCAACGGAATTATCGGCAAAGATTGGCGAAAGTAGTCTTATAGAGAAAGCGGTACCACAAGGTCCTTATGTAAATTTTTGGTTTAAAAATGATGCACTTACCGGGCAGGTTCTTTCTGAAATCCTTTCAAAAAAAGGGGAGTATGGTCAGTCAGATTTTGGAAAAGGGAGAAGCGTCCTGGTGGAGTATGCACAACCGAATACGCATAAAGAATTTCATGTAGGACATATACGAAACGCGGTACTTGGTCAGTCTATTGTCAATATGCTACAAGGAGTTGGATATAAAGTAATTGCTGCTTCCTATATAGGGGATATAGGTGCTCACGTTGCGAAAGCGCTTTGGGGGTATAAAGAGTTTCAGGGCGAGAAGGAAATTCTAAAAACCGATCGTACAAAACGACTTGGAGAAATTTACACACTCGCAACAAAACAGATTGAAGAACATGAAGAAGATAAAAAAGAGGTGGACGAAGTGCAGCAAAAATTGGAATCAGGTGATGATGAGTGGACGAAGTTATGGAAAGAAACACGGGAATGGAGCATGGATGAATTCCGAAGGATCTTTAAAGAACTTCATGTAAAGCCTGACGTTTGGTATTACGAAAGTGAGGTGGAAGGTCCTGGGAAGTTATTGGTAAATAAAATGCTCACGGAAGGTATTGCAAAGAAAAGTGAAGGCGCAACGATTGTGGATCTTGAAGAGGAAGGACTTGGTGCATTTCTTGTTCTAAAATCAGATGGATCTTCCCTGTATGCAACGAAAGATTTGGCACTTGCGATCAAAAAGGAAGAGACCTATGCGCCTGATCGTCAAATTTTTGTCGTTGACACAAGGCAGTCGTACTATTTTAAACAGCTATTTGCGACACTGAAACGTATGGGATTCACCAAGAAGTTGACGCATGTTGCCTATGATATGGTGACATTGCCCGAAGGAGCCATGTCTTCACGTAAAGGGAATATTGTAACCTATGACGCCTTGAGAAACACAATGGTTGATACATTGAAGGAAGAAACAAAGGCTCGTCATGAAGATTGGAAAGAAAGTAAGGTACAAGAAGTCGCGGAAACGATTGCAGGGGCTTCTATTACTTTTTTTATGTTGCGGCAAGATCCGACAACAGAAATTACGTTTAGCATTGAAGAGGCATTATCTTTTGATGGATATTCGGGTCCTTCGATTCTCTATACTATTGCTCGAATTGAACGCATGAAGAAAAAGGCGGGAGTAAAGCCTAAAGTGCAGGCAGAAATGCTAAGGACTGATCTTGAGAAACAATTAATTCGCATGCTTGCAATGTATCCGCAGATTCTTGAAGAGGCGGCACAGGGATTTAAGCCGTCTATAATTGCGCAATGGGCATTTGATGTTTCAAAGTTATTTGCGGAATATTATCACGCAGAACGTATTATTGATGAAGACGAAAAAGAGTTAACGCAAGCAAAATTAGCATTGGTAGAATCTGTGAGACAGGTGCTGAATAATGCACTCATAATGCTTGGAATAGTTCCAGCAAAAGAGATGTAGTGTCAACAAGGGCACTTGCGCCCTTGTAATAGGCTCTATAACATGAATTTGTAAGAAAAAAACTATGGCTAAGAATAATGGTGAAACGACGGTAATCGCACAGGGGGTGAAAGTGGAGGGGAACTTTGTGTGTGAAGGAGATATTCATATTGCAGGGGAAGTGGAGGGAATGATTCAATCTCAAGGAGACTTGCAGGTTGGTGAAGGGTCAAAGATTCGGGCAGATATTGTTGTGCAGAATGCATATGTGGCGGGCGACATTCGGGGGAATATGTTGATATCAGGTCGGCTTGAGTTGACTGAATCGGCAAATATTATTGGGGATGTTTCTGCAGAAGTACTCTCTATTGCTCCAGGCGCGAAAGTAAATGGGAATATATCAATGGGAGATACGACAGGTGCAGAGGCTGTTGATAAGAATGTAAAAGAAAAGGAAGCGGACCTTGAAGATGAGGAACAGGAGGATGAGCATCTAAACGTTTAATACGAAGTGCTTTTGTTTGAAGGAGAGTGCTGCACTCAAAAAGAATAGCAAAATTGCATGTATTATTACGTCTATGACGAGTTCGTTCAAGATCAGAAATATGAACGCGAGCTCGCTAATATTGAAACACGATTAACGGATCTTGGCATAAGCGGAAAAATCGCCCGGTTAGCTTTATTTCGGGATCCAGAAGAAATGATACGTGACGAGGTGCGCAAAGGGGTAAAAACCGTGATAGCTGTTGGGAATGATGTCACTTTGCGAAAGGTCATTGATGCGGTTTCAAGCTTGGGAGCGACACTTGGAATTATCCCAATTGGGAAGGAAAGAAATAGTATCGCACGTATTTTGGGTGTTCCGGCAGGTGTTGCGGCATGTGACACAATTTCTGCGCGCATTGTAGAAGAAATAGATGCAGGAAAGATTAATGGTGCACAATTTTTGCATCAAGTTGAATTACAGGCACCTGCGGGGGTTCAAATACAGTGTGGAGATGATTTTAAATTATTTATCCCTCGTTTGTCAGAAATTTACTTACGTAATTTAGCAAGCGCAGCAGGGGAATTTCAGGCATCACATCCGGCTGACGGTAAATTAGAATTGATCATTCGATCGCCGCAAAAAGGGTGGTTCGGTCAAAAGAATTGGAAAACAAGTTTTCTGCCTGTAAAAAATTTACAGCTAACATGTGAAAAAGAAATGGTTGGCATGGTGGACAATCAACCGATCGGTTCAGATGTGTTCACGGTGTATATTCATGAAAAACAAATACGTTTAATCACGGGGAAGGAAAGGAATTTTTCGACGGAATAATCTTCTGCAAAAATAATATCATGGAGAAATTTACGGAAGGATGGTTTAAAAAACGCGCCATCGCATCAGTAAAAAAAATTACTGATGGTGTTTTTGATTATTCAGATTCCCTCCTCTTATATATTCCTGGATCTGATAATGATTACGAGGAGATACAAAATGATCAAAATGAATATTATTCATTAGTCACAAAACCGGAGCATACATATTTAAAAGTAATAACTCAAAAACTCATTGCATATTTACCAAATTACTTTAGGTATATAGATTTAGGACCCGGTTCAGAGCAAAAAGAACAGTATTTTTTTGATGCAATACAGAATCAGGGTAAAAGTTGCATTTATACACCTGTCGATATTAGTAAAAAATTTATACGAAAAGCAAAACAGTACCAGCAAGAGCAGGGAATACAGGTTCAAGTCTTGCATATTCCGTTTGAAGAAGTGTCAGATACATTAAAAGATTCAGAAATACCACACTTTGTATCGCTTGGATTAACATATTCAAACTATTTCCCTCAAGAGATATTAAGATTACTTGCGAATATAGCAGGTGAGGGAGGATATGTTTATGTTACTGCTCAAATTCGTGATCGAATTGATATGGATGCACTTGTCTCCACCTATAAAAAAGACACATTGTCTATCGTGACTTCAAAAATAAAACTTCTTGATCTTGATCCAGTAAAAGACGTAGAGAATTTTGAAATCGATAATGGAATACGGGTATGGTGTACCTTGAGAAATATAAATACAAAACTTGCAAACAAAGGAATGAAACCGGGAGACAAGTTACTATTATTCCAATCGATTCGTTCTTCAGTAAATGAATTTGAGAATGAAATCAGTAAAGCAAGGATAGGGGATTATGTTTTGCTAGATACGAACACAACATTTGTTGGCGCATTGATCAAAGTAGGGGGGAGATGAATAGATCCTACATAAAATAGATTCCAGACAAAATTTAAAAGCGCACATCGGTACGCTTTTAGTAGTGGTCAATTTGGTCGATTGGCTTTCCGGAACGTAACAGGCCCCGTACAGTGCTTCTCCTCTTGTGGTTGCATCATGGTTGCGGCGGGATATATTTTCAAGTATCCCGTTCCGGACTGCGGATAGTATTCTCCGTTTTCTACGAATTGTTCCTGACCATCAACTTCAACTGTCCCGGTCATACAATTGTTGACCGTATAGCTGTAGACAAAGAAGACAATCTGCCTCTCCTCTCCTCCTTTATGTGATATGTGAAGCACGATGCTGTTTTCATTACTCTCATCCTCACCGAACAGGGCGGCAGCGAGTTCTTTGATGTTTGGGCCTTTCACGATATCGAAGTTCATTTTTCCCTCTCTAGGTTTTGAAACGACAACGACAATAATACTATTTTATAGACCTTTTGTCAATGAAAATATGTGTAAAAACGCTTATATTGGCTAAATATTTTCAAAAAAACAGAATTAAATTGGTTTACTTCAACGCTAAATGAAAAAGACCCAGTCTTGCGACTGCGTCATTTTCTGGTGGGCGTTGAGGGACTCGCCTTCACCTCTCGTTTCTGCAGAAGCTCGGGATTCAGGTCCAGGCCTCGTCATGCTCGCTGCTGCTCGCATATCCACTCCATAAGGAACTCTGTTTTTTGATTTTTACTGGAGTCTTGCACCGCTCGTCACGCTCGCAGCTCACTCCGGCCGCCTGCCTGCCGGCAGGCAGGTTCTCGTCCCACGTAAACCAAGAAATTGGTTTACTTCAACGCTAAATGAAAAAGACCCAGTCTTGCGACTGCGTCAT
>CAYWYQ010000003.1:0-23525 GCA_964462325.1 uncultured Gammaproteobacteria bacterium
AGCCTTGTCAAGCTCCGATGCTTGCCATCGGAGTACTCCTTGCGGGTTGACAAATGTCTAAAAATAAGACATAATCCTGCATACGTGCCTTATTATTGGCAGGTAGAAGGAGCATGCATTGAGTAAGAAGACGAATACCGAAAAGCTGATCCCTAACCCGCATTACATGGACTGGGGGGCGAGTCAGGAAGAACCATCGACCGCGGCTATGCCGGGAGATTGGCAGGTACAGCAAGGTACAGGCGATACGAAGAAACGCAGGGGGGCGCCTCGCATGAAACGTGCAGGTGCTGGACAGGGCCCGCGTCCACGGCGCTAGTCTCACGATGCAGACGATAGCCGGATCTATGTATAGGTCCGGCACTTTTATTGACAATTTTCTGTATTTCTTATACAATCCTCGAGAAATATAACTATGTCAGTACCAGCATTTAAAAATTCAAAAGCAAAAGTTCGTCGAAGACGATCTCATCACGGTTTGAAACCTGTGCGTATTCAGATTGATACAAAAACAGGTGAGGCTCATTTACCGCATCATCTTATAATAGAGCAAGCTTCTGTAGTGGAGAAGGACGCACCGGTGATTGAGAAAAAGGATAGTGTAAAAGAAGAAGAGAAGAAAGGGAATGTAGTTGCAGAAAAGAAAGCTCCAGCCAAAAAGAAGACGACGGCTAAAAAGCCAGCGAAAAAAGTCGTAAAAAAGACGGAAAAAGAAGATAAGGAATAAATATTCGGCCTCATGGCCGATATTTTCGTTTAAGAAAATCTGTTATACTAAGGACACTATGTCAAATAGACACCTCGCACGTACTCTTGCCATGCAAAGCCTCTTTGAATGGGATTTTCATGAGGGAGACGCTAATATTGATGAAATTATTTCTCATGTTAAAACGGAATTTGCTCCGGATTTTAATGATGAGGGTTATACGGAACGCCAAGTGAAGGGCGTTATACATCATGGAGCAGAGATTGATGAATGTATTCAACACTTTGCGCCTGAATGGGTATTGTCCGATATGCAGAGTACAGATAGAAATATTCTGCGGCTCGGAACCTATGAATTGAAATATGATCAAAAGATTCCATCAAAAGTTGCGATCAATGAAGCGATTGAGCTTGGAAAAACATTCGGAGGTAAGGCATCGGGAAAATTTGTAAATGGAGTTCTCGGTGCTGTCTATAAGGACATGGAATCAAAAGGAGAATTGAAAGAAATAGATAAGAAGAAAGAAGAGAAAACTGAATAGTATGGAAAAAGAAATTAAATCACTTGCTGACTCTCTTGGAATCGCATACAAGGAGGATGGTAGATTTAGACAGGCATTAGTGCATCGGTCCTATTTAAATGAAAATCATGACTTTCCCCTTGATCATAATGAACGATTGGAATTTCTTGGGGATGCTGTTTTAGAATTAGTCGTTACCGAACACTTGTTTAACGGGTATGATAATCCTGAGGGTGAGCTGACAAATTGGCGAGCTGCCGTTGTGAACGGTAATAATCTTGCAAATATCGGTGAATCTTTGAATATTGAGGACTATCTTTACCTGTCGCGCGGTGAAAAGAAGGACCGTAACTCTAAAGCGCGTCGATATATTTTAGCAAATGCGATGGAAGCGATTATTGGAGCGCTCTATTTAGATTTTGGTTGGGATGAAGCAAAGTCATTTGTCGAACGACATGTATTATCTACATTGCCAGGTATTTTGGAAAATGAACTCTACATTGACCCAAAGAGTCGTTTTCAGGAAGAAGCGCAAGCACGAACGTCAATCACGCCCTCCTATAAGGTTCTTGAAGAATCCGGTCCAGATCATAATAAAGTATTCCGTGTTGGTGTGTATTTAGCAAAGGAAATGGCAGGAGAGGGAACAGGAACGAGTAAGCAGGAAGCGCAAATATCGGCGGCAGCTAATGCATTAGAGCAAAAGAATTGGTAAGACATCCGTTCGTCTATTGACGCTCTTGAAAGGTATAAAGGTTCAACCTTTTTGAACTGCGAACAAGGTTTAACCTTTCATCTTCAAACTTCATCCCGTTTTCTGCGTGGACAAGGATTCGTTGCTGAAAGAGAGGTCCGACTTCAATCAGTGGAGCTGATTGAGTCGGTACATCAGACTGGATTGTTGCCTATCGAAAGGTTCGTACCTCAATCGAGAAGTCGGCATCTCAGATCGGATCGTTATCAAAATGTCCGTACTTCATTCCCGAGGTTCAACCTCCTGTAGAAACGATATCCAATACAAAAAACTACCGCTTTCACGATAGTCTTTTGGTGCGGCGTGAGGGATTCGCCTTCATGTCAATTTTCTGCAGAAAATTGCATTCCCCGTCGGAGCCGGGTCAGGCTTCGCCTGAAGGTCCGGGCCTCGCTATGCTCGTTGCTACTTACATATAGCTCCGGCCGTTCTCATCCCACAAACATGACGCAGGTCATGTTTTTCACACACATACAAAAAACTACCGCTTTCACGATAGTCTTTTGGTGCGGCGTGAGGGATTCGAACCCCCGACCCTCTGTTCCGAAGACAGATGCTCTAATCCGCTGAGCTAACACCGCATGGTGCGTCGTGGAGGGCTCGAACCTCCGACCAATTGATTAAGAGTCAACTGCTCTACCAACTGAGCTAACGACGCAAAATGGTGCCAGCACTATATGTAATTTTTCTTATTTTGTCAATCATTCACAGTCGCATAATTAGCCATTTCTGCTATACTTCTGTGTATATGAGCTTTATATTGATTCTCGGAATAATTTTCGCTGTATTGCCGGCAATCACGATGCTAGTGCTTTCTTTTATTATTTTTGCCTCTTTTGTGAGGGATGATGATGATACGGCAGCCCTTTTCTATTTTGGACTCGCTATGATTGGAGTAGGGATTGTTTTGATAAGTATACACTTTTTGGGACAAGTATTATAAATATGAAGAAGATATTATTTTTTGTTATAGTTCTTTCACTGTTTATTACACCGATGACAAGTCATGCAATAGAAACAGATTTTCTGACAGAGGGTGAATTGCAAGAACTCGAACAGCTACAAGAGGAATTAGGAGAGCTTCAAATTGAATTAGAGTCTCTTGAGCAGATGCAGGCGCATCAAACGGAATCAAAAGAAATCCGTGCAACAGTCACAAAAATTATTTCTGAAGAACGTACAGGAAGGGTAAATCATATTGTATTTATTGCCGATGATACGTATACGATTGATACAAGGGATTCATACCTGGAAGGATTAAGATATAAAATAAAAGAGGGTACAGAGGTATACTTGCAAGTACTTGAAATTCCAGGAGGAGAGACGCAGGTCTTTTTGGTTGACGTTGTACGAACAAAGGGAATTGTCTTATTACTTCTCTTATTCTCATTACTGATAATTGCGATCGGGAAATGGCGGGGCTTCTCTGCACTTATCGGCCTAGGACTTACCATTATTGTTTTATTTAGCTTTATTTTCCCTCAAATATTAAAAGGGATGGATCCAGTGCTCGCGACGGTTCTCGGATCAATTGTGATTTTGGCGATCAATATGCATCTCTCGCATGGATTTAATAAAAGGACATTGTATGCATACGCTGCGACTCTCTGCGGGCTCGCATTGGCAGTTGTCTTTTCTTTTCTCTTTGTAAGTATCAGTAAATTGTCTGGATTTGCATCCGAAGAAGCAATTTTGCTTTACTTCCAGTCAAATATGGTACAGGTGCCAAGCGGGATACTCTTGGCAGGATTTATCTTGGGTGCTGTGGGTGTACTTGATGATATTGCAATTACACAAAGTGAAACCGTAGAAGAAATTGCTCTTGCTAATAGCGATTTAGACCGTAAGGAATTATTTAAGCGAGCGATACGCATAGGGAGACATCATATTGCATCTACGGTGAATACACTTGTCTTGGCATACGCTGGAGTTGCGATGCCGCTATTTTTGCTATTCATGATGACACAAGAAGTAGGATTTGTACGATTTTTAAATGATGAACTTATCGCGGAAGAAATCATTCGAACACTTGCGGGGACTTCTGCTCTTGTTCTTACGGTGCCTATATCGACCTGGCTTGCAACAATTGTTGCAAAAAAACGGGTTGACTAGATTACTGTTCGTGATTCACGAATGAAGAAATCTAGTCATTTCGAGGCATATGTAGCCGAGAAATCTTGCAACCTTGCTACAGAAAAGGTAAAAAGAGAATATTATTGAATCGGTAGTATAAAATCCTACTGACCACCTACTACTAACTACTCACTGAGCTATGAAACAGTCACAACTATTCACAAAAGCGACAAAGGAAAATCCAGCAGGAGAACAAGCAAAAAATGCTCAGCTGCTCATTAAGGCGGGATTTGTTCATAAAGAAATGGCGGGTGTTTATACCTATCTTCCACTTGGTCTACGCGTGCTTAATAATGTCATGCAAATCATCCGTGAAGAGATGAATGCTATCGGGAGTCAGGAAATATTTTTGACGGCCCTCCAGCCAGCAGATGTATGGAAACAGACGGACCGGTGGAGTGACGAAGCTTCGGATGTTTGGTTTAGAACAGAATTGAAGAATGGAACAAAATTGGGACTTGGTTGGACACATGAAGAGCCAATAACGAATCTCATGAAAAATCATATACGTTCTTACAGGGACCTTCCTGTTTTTGCGTATCAGTTTCAAACAAAATTCCGAAATGAGTTACGAGCTAAGAGTGGAATTATGCGTTCGCGGGAATTTGTCATGAAGGATTTGTACTCATTTTCCCGGACAAAAGAAGAACATGATGCCTTTTATGAAAAATCGAAAACCGCTTACCTTAATGTGTTTAATCGTTGCGGAATTGGTGAGCAAACGTATTTAACATTTGCATCAGGTGGAGCATTTGCAAAATATTCGCATGAATTCCAGACGATCACCGATGCAGGGGAAGATACGATTTATATTCATAACGAAAAACGGATTGCGGTGAATGAAGAAGTGCTTGATGACGAGGTATTAGAACAGCTTGATTTGAATCGTGAAGATCTACGTGAAGAAAAAGCAGTAGAAGTTGGAAATATTTTTACGCTTGGTACTCGATTCTCTGAACCATTAAACCTGAAATATATTGATGAAAATGGACAGGAGGAGTTGGTGTTTATGGGTTCATATGGCATTGGGCCTGGTAGATTGATGGGAACAATAGCTGAATTACTTTCAGACGATAGGGGATTGGTTTGGCCGAAAAACATCGCGCCATATTCGGTACATATTGTGTCGCTTGAATCAAAAGATGAAACAATTGCAGCACGTATTAAAACGGTGAGCGAAGGACTGTATACAGATTTGATTCAATCTGGAATCGAGGTGATCTGGGATGACAGAGAAGGTGTTTCTCCAGGGGCGCGATTCGGAGAGTCGGACTTGCTTGGAATTCCACTACGTATTGTTATTTCCGAGAAAACGCTTGCAGAGGATTCTGTTGAATGGAAAAAGCGTGCGAATAAAGAGATGCAACTTGTAAAAATAGAAGAAGCAAAAGAAAAAATTGAAGCTTGGGTGAAGGAGTAGATAATAAAAAGAACCACCGACCGGTGGTTCTTTTTTTCGTATTCCAGATATTTATTCAATTACTGGACCTTCAGACTCTTCAAAAGGTTTCTCTGGCTGAGCGTCAGATGAAAGTTCTGGAACTTCCGGAGCAGCGAATTCTCGCACTTCTTCTTGTTCTGGTTTAGCGCCATGCATACTTGCCTTTAGTGCATCCTTCAATGCCTTCCCTGCCTTAAACTTTGGTACTTTTACGGCTGGTACATCAATGATTTCATCAGGCTTTCGCGGATTTACACCCTTACGAGCACTACGAATTCTTGAGGAGAATGTTCCGAACCCTGCAATTGTTACAGATTCATCTTTTGAAAGTGTATCTGTAATAATTTCCTGCAGTAGCTCGATGAATTCTTCTCCTTGTTTGCGAGGAATATCCATTCTTTCAGATAATTTTAGTGCAAGTGTTGCTTTATTCATATGTATGGTGACTTTGTTGGTATTTTAGCGAAAGTTGGCGAAGTGTGCAAGCTATCTTGCAACTTCTGAAATTCGCGTTTCTCGAATGATTGTTACTTTTACTTCTCCTGGATAGGTCAAATCATTTTCGATTTTCTTTGCAATTTGATTAGCTAGTTTATATGCGGCATAATCATCAACCTCTTGCGGTGTAACGAAAACGCGCACTTCGCGCCCCGCTTGAATTGCATATGCCTTCTCAACACCAGGAAATTCAGTCGTTGTGTCCTCGAGTGCTTGTAATCGTTGCAGGTATTCCTCTATGCTATTGCGACGCGCCCCGGGTCTTGCACCAGAAATAGCATCTGCTGCTTTCACAATGACTCCCTCGATTGTGCGAGGCTTGTCTTCATGATGCGCAATGGACTGATAGCAAAGATCTTCTGAAAAACCGAATTTCTTCATGATATTATATCCGATTTCAGGATGTGCTCCTTGCATATCGTGATCCACCGCCTTTCCTATGTCATGGAATAACCCACCTTTTTTACAGCTAAAGACATCGGCACCGAGTTCTTCTGCGATCATGCCGGAAATACGTGCAACTTCGATAGAATGCTGCAAGACATTTTGTCCATAACTTGTTCTGAATTTTAGCCGACCAAGAATTGCCGTTAGTTTTGGATCTATGGAAGAAACGGGAATGCCTAATTCGTATAAAGCATCTTCTCCAGCTTTCTTCATTTCTTTCGCCAAGTCTTTTTTGGCTTGCTGTACAGCTTCCTCGATGCGTGCTGGCTGTATGCGCCCATCTTTCATAAGCATTTCAAGCGCATGTTTTGCAATTTGTCTTCTTACAGGAGAGAAGCCGCTTATGGTTGCAATCCCTGGTGTGTCATCAATAATGACTTCACAGCCGGTCAAGTGTTCAAGTGCTTTAATATTTCTTCCTTCTTTCCCGATGATACGTCCTTTCATGTCGTCAGATGATAGTTCAACTAGGGTTGTTGTTGAATCAACAACATGACTAGAAGCAAAACGTGAAATGGCGAGCGAAAGAATTTTTTTTGCCCGCGACTCTACCTCTTCTTCTGTCATCTGATCTAACTTACGTAATCGTCCTACAAGTGCTTCCTTTTCGTCGTGTTCAATTTCATGAAGGAGACGTTCGAGCGCCTCTTCCTTTGTAAGACCTGCAATGGACTGAAGCTTATCAACAGCTTCATGATGAATGTCTTCCGTTGCTTTTTGTAATACTGCAAGAGATTCTTTTTCAGACTGAAGAGCCGCCTGCTCTGATTCAAGTGCATTCATTTTCTTGTCAAAACGTGTTTCTCGTTCTGAAAGTCTTTGCTGCGTATTTTTGAGTTCAGTTCTCCACCCTTGCTCTTCTTTTCTTGATTCTTCTACAAGAGAGAGCGATTGTTCCTTTGCTTCAAGAAGCAATTTTTGCTCCTTCTCCTTTGCTTCTTTTAGAATTTTCTTTGCGCGAGCCTCTGCAGATGAAATTTTACGATCTGTAAGAATCTTTCGAATTCCGAATCCAGCCACCGCGCCAATAATGAGTGCAATAACACTAAATACAATACTATTCATACATGGATGCGCTGTATTGCACGAACGATTTTTATTTGAACTTATCAAAACTAGTACGCCAAGGTTCGCACAAATACAACTGTTACAACTTATGCAGACACGGTATCAGCCCACAGGAAACACGTCAATCAATCATCGACTTTATGTGTTTAACGGCTCTAGATCCATTAAAAATTCTTGCCAATTATCTGTTGTGATAGCGTCGAGAGTAACAGCGTCTTCTATATGAAAATGCTGAATACTTGTTCTTCGCAATTCTTTTACATATCCGGTTGTACCCAGTTTTTCGCCAAGGTCTCGCGCGAGGCTGCGGATATATGTACCAGATGCAACATGTGCCCTGACCTGTATTTCAATAGATGATTCCATATAGATAGGATCTTCTAATAAATCGAAAGCAAAAATTTCTATATCTCTTGGATTGATAATAATTTCTTTATTCGCTCTCGCTAATTCATACAATTTCTTTCCTCCTTGTTTAATGGCGGAATATTTTGGTGGCAATTGCTTACTTTTTCCGATGAATGTTCGCATAGCATCTTCCATCTCCTTTCTAGATGTGCCTGAGAAGTTTTCATCGATCAGTTCTTCAGATTCTGTATCAAGCGTTTCGGTTGTTGCACCAATAATGAATGTCGCCGTATATACTTTATCCATTTTTAAGAATCGATCAATTTGCTTTGTGGCGGCCCGTTGAATACCTAGAATAAGAAGGCCAGTCGCAAATGGGTCAAGTGTACCTGTATGACCAATTTTTCGAATGCCTGTTATTTTTCGAAGGCGGTCCACAACATCATGAGATGTTATCCCTGCTGGCTTATCGACAAGAAGAAATCCCGTATCTTTTTTCATAGTTGTATTTATCTTATACTGGAAAGTGATTATTGTTAATTATTTCTTATGAAGATTTTTAAGAATCATGGACATGGTATTGTCGAGGTAATGACCATCTTACTGTTATTGGTACTTGTGTCGACGGTTATTGTTTTTGCACAAAAGCCAGGCGAGAAGATGCAAGAATACCAGGATAGGCAAACGCAAGAGGATGTTCGTAATATTTTTGAAGATATATTAGGGATGAATACATCCGATCCTCAGAAATTAGCAGGGATATTAAGTCAGGTGGCTGTGGGACGGTCTATGATTGGTCGTGTAGAGGATTGTGCGGGGGATTTTGGTGTGCAATGTTCTGATGAACAAATACGCGATCACTGCTTGCAAATACAGGATCTTGGAATTCCTACGAATATTCACGCAAATTTTACAGAGGAAAGAAAAGGGTATTATCTTGAATTGATTCAAGGAGAACTTATTGTTGGGGCATGCGCTCCTCAAATCAGAGAATCTATTGAACTAAAAGCTAATCTCTATTAATGATTGCGTTTTTTGATTGACTAAAGTTAGCGATTTAGCTATACTCCGGTCATGAATATTACAGATCTTGCACGACGATTGCGTGTACCAGCAGAAGAGTTACGGTCAAAGTTGCCCGAACTTGGTTTTGATATTGGACAAAAGGCCCTAAAGGTTCCAGATAGAGATGTTGGGCGCATTATGGGTGCTTGGCGAGAATATAAGAAACGTCAGTATTTACAGAAGAAAGCGATGGAGCAGCGTGCGCGCGCTGAACGTAAGCAGGCGGTCCTTTCTGGTGAAGCGGAAGCTATTGCACTTCCTCCTGTAATGACGGTGCGAGACTTTTCTGAAAAATTAAATATGCCAATTGCGAAAGTGATGCAAGAACTGATGCGTGCTGGAATTTTGGCATCACTGAATGAAAATATTGATTTTGATACGGCGGCAATTATCGCAGAAGATTTGGGATATATCGCAAAGCAAGAAACAGAAACGAGTATTGCTAATGAAGATGAGGCAACAGATCGACTAGAGAAGTCTCTTGCACTGCGAGATAAAAGCATGGTTTCACGACCACCAGTTGTCGTTATTATGGGTCACGTTGACCACGGAAAGACATTACTTCTTGACACGATTCGCAACTCGAATGTTGTTTCGGGCGAATCAGGTGGAATTACGCAACATATTGGTGCGTACCAGGTTACAAGAAAAGATCAAAAAATTACCTTTATCGATACTCCGGGGCATGAAGCATTTACGGTCATGAGATCTCGAGGAGCAAAGGTTGCTGACATTGCCATTCTTGTTATTGCGGCAGATGATGGTATAAAGCCGCAAACACGTGAAGCGATCGATATTATTAAGGCTTCTGGAATGCCATTTATTGTTGCAATCAACAAAATTGACAAAGAAACAGCGAATGTTGAACGTATCAAAGGAGAGCTAACAGAATTTGGCATGGTGGCAGAGGATTACGGAGGTAATACTATTTGCGTTCCTGTTTCTGCGAAGGCGAACACAAATATTGATCAATTGCTTGATACGATTCTTCTCGTGAATGAAGTAGAAGCGGAAAATATTGTTGCAAACCCTGATGGACGAGCCATTGGAACCATTATTGAATCTCATATCGATAAAGGACAAGGGCCAGTTGCAACGGTACTTGTACAAAATGGGACATTGAATAATGGTGATGTTCTTGGTGTGCGAGGAGTAAATTTTGGACGTGTACGCGCGATGCATACTTGGGATGGGAAAACAGTCCCGCATGCTGGTCCAGCAATGCCTGTACGTATCCTTGGATTAAAAGCTGTTCCTTCTGTGGGAGATGTACTAGAAGTTCCTGAACATCCAAAAGCACTCGAAAAGATGAAGTCTCAGCCAAATAGTAGGTCTGGTGGTGCGAGCGAAATCACTATTGCAACGACGAAGAAGATAAACACAGGTGATGACGATGATCAGGAGCAAGTAAGCTTAAATGTGATTATCAAATCAGATGTACTCGGTTCACTTGAGGCAATTATTGGAATGATTGAAAAAATTGACAATCCTTATGTTCGCGTAAAGATTGTAAAGAAGGGACTTGGTAATGTAACGGATGCAGAAATATTGCAGGCGGAAGCAACATCGGCCTATATCGCAGCATTTAATGTAAAACCGACACGAACTGCTTCACAATTAGCACGGGATAAAGATGTAGAGATTGGTGAATATACGGTCATTTACAAATTGTTCGAAGATATTGTTGAAAAACTAAAAATTCTTATTCCTGCTGAAAAGATCTACACAGATTTGGGAAGTTTGGAAGTGCTTGCAACGTTTAATAAATTAGAAAAAGGAATGGTTGTTGGTGGACGCGTGAATAAGGGTGTCGCACAACTTGGGGCTACAGCACGTATCGTTCGCGATGATCAAGTCATCGGTGAAGGACTTGTAAAAGGACTTCAGTCTGGAAAGGCAGATGTAAAAGAAGTGCAACAAGGTGCTGAATGTGGAATTGAATTCCTAGGAAAAACGAAGATCGAGGTTGGAGATACGATTGAAATGTACAAGGAGGAGGAGAAGGTGAGGGAGCTCAACATACACAGCGCAAACAGATAGGACTCCCGCTTGTCTATTGGTGTTCTTGAAAGGTCCGTGCCTCAATCTAAGGTCCGACCTCAAGGTCGGACCTTGATTAAAATGACAGGCGAATACCGATACCCGAGGTTCAACCTCCAGTGTTCGAGGTTCAACCTCCAATATCCGAGGTTCAACCTCCAATAAAAGCCTTATATACTAAGAAATGCGATCACCCTATATTTATTTATATTTATTGATGTTCTGTACAATAAGCGCATCCGAGGTTCAACCTCGAGGTTGAACCTCGGTACGGCGAGGTTGAACCTCGGTTCGAAGGGTCGGACCTCGATCAAGAGGTCGGTACCTTGTGACGTATGATAAAATCCCTTCAAGAGGGATTTTATTTATGTGAAAATTGCACAAAATTATCTTTGTGCTAAACTTCACTATTATTCTTAGATACTCATTTATGGAACTCAATACTTCTAATTTTGATGAAACAGTTTTGCAATCAGATAGGGTGGTACTTGTTGATTTTTGGGCACCATGGTGCGGACCGTGTAAATTAATGAGCCCAGTTGTTGAAGAATTAGCAGAAGAAACGGAAGAAATTGTTGTTGGAAAAGTAAATGTGGATGAAAATGCCCAACTAGCTCAACAGTTTAACATACTTTCTATTCCAACTTTCCTTGTGTTCAAGGGAGGAAAGGTTGTAAGCCAATTTTCAGGAGCAATGAGTAAAGAAGCTCTAAAGGAAAAAGTTGAAGCATTTCTTTAGGTATGGATATTCAGGATACAGTGATTATTGGATCGGGACCTGCGGGGTATACGGCAGCAATTTATGCGGCACGTGCGGACATGAATCCTTTATTATTTGCGGGGCGCGAACCAGGAGGACAGTTAATGCTTACGTCTGATGTGGAGAATTGGCCCGGAGAGGCTGATGGAATCATGGGTCCAGACTTGATGGCAAAACTTCAAAAACAGGCAGAGCGCTTCGGGACCAGAATAAAAAATGAAGTTATTGCAGAAGTGGATTTTTCTCAAAAGCCTTTTCTTCTAAAAAACGAAGATGGGGAAGAAATAAAAGCAAAAACCGTCATTATTGCGACAGGAGCTGTTGCATTATGGCTCGATATCCCCGGAGAAAAAGAATTTCAAGGAAAGGGGGTGTCGGCATGCGCAACATGTGACGGCTTCTTTTTTAGGGATAAGAAAGTTGTTGTCGTTGGTGGTGGTGATTCAGCGCTAGAAGAGGCGACATTTATCACAAAATTTGCACGTGAAGTGATCATGCTTGTGCGTCGTGATGAATTTCGTGGATCAAAAGCCATGCAACATAAAGCAGAAAATAATCCTAAAATTTCTATTCTATGGAATACGGAAGCGAAGGAATTAAAAGGTGATGGTGTACTAAAATCAGTGAAGGTCATCAACAATAAAACGAATGAAGAATCAGAGATTGAGACAGATGGATTCTTTGTTGCAATTGGTCATAAGCCGGCGACACAAATATTCGAAGGTCAACTTGAAATGGAGGAGAAGGGATATATTAAACATGCTCCAGACTCAACAAAAACAAGTGTGCCGGGCGTTTTTGCGGCTGGAGATGTTATTGATCCACATTATAGGCAGGCGATTACGTCAGCAGGGATGGGGTGCATGGCGGCATTAGAAGCAGAGAAACACATTACTTCCGCTTGAAAACTGGCGCTCTTTCCGTTCAGATTTACGAAAATATCCTCAACGTACCTTTTAGTACGCCTCCGGTATTTTCTTAATCCTCAAGGAAATAGCATTCAGTTTGCTTCGCGGACTTCCGCTTGAAAATGTACGAACTTTGTATTCAGTTCTCTGGTCCTCACTCTATGTACCCATTAGTACACTCCGCTACGGTCCTCGAACTTCAAATCGAGTAGTCCACTTTTAAAATTGAATTTTTTAAAGAAGATGTTACGTTGTTAATCAATTAACATCTTTTTTTATGAATCATTTTGATGCTGTACTGAATCAAATGCAAGTTGCGGCCGAATTACTGGGAGCGGATAAGGGGTTGATGCGTCGACTCATGAATCCAATGCGTGAAATAAAAGTTTCTTTCCCTTTGCTTCGTGATGATAAGACGATTGAAATGATGGAAGGTTTCAGAGTACAGCATAATAATTGGCGCGGGCCATTCAAGGGAGGGATTCGCTATCATCAAGAAGTTGATCTTGATGAAGTGAAGGCACTTGCGACATGGATGACTTTCAAAACAGCCGTGGTTAATATACCAATGGGTGGAGGAAAGGGTGGTATTACGATTAATCCAAAAATATACTCTGAAGCGGAATTAGAGCGACTTACTCGAGCATGGACTCGCTCTATGAAAGGGGTGATTGGGCCAGAAATAGATGTTCCGGCTCCTGATGTGAATACATCTTCTCGTGAAATGGATTGGATTGCAGATGAATTTGGTCATCCGGCGGTTGTGACAGGAAAACCAATTGAATCAGGTGGGTCCGCAGGGAGAAGTGAGGCGACCGCTACGGGTGGGTTTTATGTTTTTGAAAAACTTAAAAAGGAGATTTGTCCATCATTCAATGGAAAAATTGCGATTCAAGGATTTGGAAATGCCGGAAGGATTTTTGCACGTATCGCTAAAAATGCTGGATATAAAATCGTAGCGGTTTCTGATTCACGGGGAGCTATTTATGCAAAAGAAGGATTATCGATTGAAGCATTAGAGTTACATAAAGATACAACAGGAAGCGTGATTGATTTTGATGGAGCGGATAATATTGAGCCAGATGTTTTACTGAGTACAGATGCAGATTTGCTGGTCCCTGCAGCGCTCGGTGCTTCTATTCATGCTCAAAATGTTGATAAGGTTTCTACAAAAGTTATTTTAGAGCTTGCGAATGGTCCGGTGACTCCGCAAGCGGAACATACTCTTTCTCAAAAAGGCATCGCATGCATCCCAGATATTCTCACAAATGCTGGCGGTGTAACTGTGAGCTATTTTGAGTGGGATCAGAATATGAAGAATGAAACATGGACGGCGGAAGAGGTAGATGCTGAATTGAAAAAAATTATGGAAGCGGCAGCGACAGAAGTATGGTCGCGAAAAGAACGCTATGAAACAAATGTAAGAACGGGCGCATTTATTCTCGCACTTGAACGTTTGGCTAAATCACAACCTAGGTTATAATCAAACTACATGATGGATGTTACCCCGCAAAAATTAAAAAATGAAATAGAGAAGCAAACACCGGTTACGATTGTAGATCTGCAGGACGCAGAGAAATATAAGCATGCGCATATTCCGGCGGCAATTAATATTCCTCTGAGCACATTTGATGATGAGTATGAACGTATTCTAAAAGATAAGGATGCGGTTATTGTGCTGTATGGTGAGTATGATGAACTCGGTAAAGGTTTGAAGGCGGGGAATATCCTAGAAAAAAATGGCTATACACGCATTGGTCATATTGTTGGTGGCGTGCTTGCTTGGAAAGAGGCTGGGTATCAGATAGAGGGTGGAGAAGAGTCGTAACGCTTGCGTTATTGTATCGGTGGCAGCATGTTGGATATGGGGGTGTGGCATGCTATGGATCATTTTTCTGGTAGATAAGGCGCAGAGTTTTGAACAATGGCAACCAAGTGCTACGAGTAATGAATCGCATGATTGGCTATGCATTTTTGTTGTGCTGGTGTCAGCTGTCGCCGTTGAAAAACTGATAGCTGGCGAATTCAATGTAAAAAAACGTAAAAGTCGGGACCGGGTAATGTGTGCGTACACATTGCTTTTTATTATCCGTTTGTTAAGATGGGTCCATATGTATGACCATAAGAATATTGACGCGAAATGGCAAGAAATATGGGAAGAGAAACAGGTATTCAGAGCTCTTGATCCATCGGAAACAGATAAAGATCCATACTATTGTTTGGTTGAATTTCCATTTCCGTCAGGTGCAGGACTTCATGTAGGTCATCCGCGCAGTTATACGGCGTTAGATGTTATTGCACGTAAACGTCGTATGGAGGGATATAATGTCCTTTATCCAATCGGGTGGGACGCCTTCGGTTTGCCAACAGAGAATTATGCGATTAAAACGGGTCGCAATCCTCAAGAAGTTACACAAGAGAATATTGCAACATTCAAGCGCCAATTGCAGGCTCTTGGGTTGAGTTTTGATTGGTCAAGAGAAGTGAGTACGACAGATCCAGAATATTATAAATGGACACAATGGATGTTTTTGGAGTTTTTCAAGGCAGGACTTGCGTATAAAGATAAAGTAGCAATCAATTGGTGTAAAAGCTGCAAAATTGGTCTTGCAAATGAAGAAGTAGTTCAGGGGGCATGTGAGCGTTGTGGTGGTGAAATTGAAAAGCGCGAGATTGAGCAGTGGATGATACGCATTACGGATTATGCGGATCGTTTAATCGAGGATTTAGATAAAGTAGATTATCTTGAAAAAATTAAAAAATCTCAGATTGAATGGATTGGAAGGTCTACTGGTACGGAGATTGATTTTCGTGTCAGTGATTCTGATCAGATGATAAAAGTATTTACCACACGGCCGGATACTATTTTTGGTGCGACATATATGGTGCTTGCACCAGAGCATTCGCTTGTAACCGAGCTGACTATCGATGATCAGCACTCGGAAGTTGAGTCATATGTAAAAGAAGCAGCGAAGAAGTCTGATATTGATCGCGGAAATGATGAAAAAGAAAAGACGGGTGTATTTACAGGTAGCTATGCGGTGAACCCAATGAATGATGAAAAAATACCTATTTGGGTGGCAGATTATGTTTTGATGGGGTATGGAACAGGTGCCATTATGGCTGTTCCTGCTCATGATGAAAGGGATTTTGCCTTTGCAACGAAATATACTATCCCGATTATTGATGTGGTTGACGGAGAAGGGGAATTACCGCGACCGGGAAGTGGATCATCGGTAAATTCTGGTGAATTCGATGGACTAACCACAGAAGAAGCGAAAGAAAAAATCACAGCAAAACTCAAAGAAATAGGAGCTGGGAAAGCGACGACAAATTACAGATTGCGTGACTGGGTCTTTTCTCGTCAACGTTATTGGGGGGAGCCAATACCTCTTGTCCATTGTGAGTCTTGTTCCTCAGAAACAGATGGCTGGGTTGCGATACCGGAATCTGAACTTCCGCTTATTTTACCGGAAATTGAAAAATATGAACCAACTGATGATGGTAAGTCTCCGCTTGCATCAGATGAGGCATGGGTGCATACGACATGTCCTTCTTGTCATGGTCCTGCGAAGCGAGAAACAGACACTATGCCGAATTGGGCTGGATCAAGTTGGTATTTCTTGCGCTACATAGACGCAAAAAATAATGATGCATTTGCATCGGAAGAAGCGTTAAAATACTGGACTCCAGTGAACTGGTATAACGGTGGAATGGAGCATGCAACACTTCATCTTCTGTATGCTCGATTCTGGCATAAATTCCTTTTTGATCGCGGCCATGTGCCAACGGATGAGCCATTTGCAAAACGTACAAGTCATGGATTGATCATGGCGGAAGATGGTACCAAAATGAGTAAATCCAAAGGTAATGTCGTGAATCCTGACGAAATTGTGCAGTCTTTCGGTGCAGATACATTACGTATTTATGAACTATTCATGGGACCATTTAGTGAAGCAGTTCCTTGGAGTACGAATGGTGTTATTGGTATGAAGCGATTCTTGGATAAAGTTGTTCGCGCTGCTGAACACATTTCTGATTCCGAAACAGAAGAGGTGATAAGGGAATTGCACAAAACAATACAAAAAGTGACAGAAGACATTGAAGGAATGCGTTTCAATACAGCAATTGCGCAAATGATGAGCTTTGTGAATCTTATAGGGCGAACTCAACAGATAACACAAGAGAGTTTTGACCTCTTCCTTACATTGCTTAATCCGTTTGCGCCGCATGTGACGAATGAATTGCATAGCTCAGAAGAACCTATTGATCTTGCAGAGTGGCCTGTATTTGATCCGAATCTTGCAAAAGATGATCAAATTGAACTTGCGGTACAAGTGAATGGAAAATTACGAGGGACAATTATGGTTGCTGCTGACATCACAGAATCAGAAGCAAAAGCGCAGGCTCTGGAATCTGAAAATGTACAAAAGTTTGTTGTATCAGAACCAAAAAAAGTTATCTTTGTACCGGGTAGATTGATCAATTTTGTACTATAACCAACATGTTACGCGTATGAATATTGCAGTTTTTGGAGTAGGTTATGTTGGTATCGTGCAGGGAGCTTGTCTTGCTAAGCTGGGACATCGGGTTACATGCGTCGATATCGATCAAGATAAAATTCAGAAAATCAATAATGGGCAAATGCCTATTTTTGAACCAGGATTAAAAGAGTATATACAAGAGGCACAGAAAAAAAATAACATTTTTTTTACGAGTAATGTGAAAACGGCGATGCTTGATGCTCCTGATATTATTTTTATTTGCGTACAAACACCACGTGATGAGGACGGGAATTGTAATACGTCATATGTGGAATCGGTTATTGAATCAATTGTTCCTCATTTAGAGAAAAAGACATTATTGACGATAAAAAGTACAGTTCCTCCTGGTATTAGAAATATTCTTGAACAAAAATTTGATTCACCTCTCATTGAGTATGCTTCAAATCCAGAATTTCTAAGGCAAGGCAAGGCGATAGGCGACTTTATGAATCCTGATCGTATCGTGCTTGGTGTAGGTTCTCAGTGGGCAGAGCAGCAGTTACGAAATGTGTATAGTGCCATGAAAGCACCAATCTATGTGATGTCAATCGAATCGGCTCAACTATCAAAATATGCGGCAAATACGATGCTCGCAGCGCGGCTTTCCTACATGAATGAAATTGCAAATATTGCTGATGCTGTTGGGGCAGATGTGCAGGATGTAGAAAAAGTGGTTGGTTCAGATGTGCGTATTGGCTCAAAATTCTTGCGCGCTGGTGCTGGTTTTGGCGGTTCATGCTTTCCGAAGGATGTGCTTGCGCTTCACTATACCGGAAAAGAACAAGGGTATGAATCCCTTCTTATCTCTCCTGTCATTGAAGTGAATAATAAGCAGCCATTACGTTTTGTGGAGAAAATCATTTCAAAATTAGGGGATTTGAACGGAAAAAAATTAGCGGTATGGGGCCTTGCATTTAATGCACATACAGATGACATTCGTGAATCACCTGCCGTTAAGATTGTGAAAATATTATTAGAAAAAGGTGCGGAAATATGTGCATTTGATTCAAGGGCAATAGAAGCATCGCAAGCGGTATTCGGTGATACGATTCAGTATGTGAATACCAGAGAAGAGACATTGCCAGCAGAAGCGGTACTTGTTCTAACGGAATGGCCAGAATTTGATTTAGAGGATTGGGGTAATGTCAAAGCAAAATTAAGTACTTCGTATGTCTTTGACGGGAAAAACTTTTTAACAAGAGCACGAATACAGGATGCAAAACTGATTTTGGTTGGAATGGGAATATGCGAGGAAGGGAATTAACAAAATCTTGGGCACTATTCATCATTCTTGGAAGTTTTGTGCTTGGTGTGGGTGTCGCTTCATGGATAGATCAATTTTTTTTACAAGCATGTTTTGCCTTTCTTGGTATTTTTATTGTCGGGAAGGTATTTGCGAAAACAGAGCTCATTTCACTATTTCTTGTTTTGCTTCTGGTATTATCAGGCTATTCAATTGGGATTTGGCGAATATCGGAAGCAGGTCCTCAGGTTCATTCATCGAAGCATTTACCAAATGCACTCATCACCTTTGAGGGGCGAATTGGGGATGTAGATGTCTCAAGTAATAATCAAAAATTAACGATTCAAGACATTCATTACGGTGAAAGAAATATCGAAGATAAAATTCTTGTTTTTACTCCTACTTTCCCTCCATTACGTGTAGGGCTTGATGTTCAGATCTCTTGTGAACTGCAAGATCCTGCTCCATTCGAAGGATTTTCTTATGATCGTTTTTTGGCTTCAAAACAGATATATAAAACATGTTTTACACATGATGCACCTATTGTGCTCGATCAGCCGCGAAATGTTCAGGCAGCATTTTGGAAAATAAAGACAGATGCAATTTATGCAATAAGGCGTAATTTTAATGAACCACATGCGACACTTTTAGTAGGTCTACTTCTAGGAGAAAGGGGATTTCGAGATGTATGGGATGAAGCATTTGTGCGTACAGGAACAAGCCATATCGTGGCGGCATCAGGATATAATGTCACCATTGTGAGCTTTGTGTTATTTGGATTACTCACATGGCTTGGTATAAAAAGACAAATAGCTTTTCCATTTCTCCTTTTAGGGATACTAGCCTATGTCTTTTTGGTGGGGGCTGATGCGCCTATCATTCGTGCAGGAATAATGGGTGGCCTTGTTTTGTTGGCACGATTCATGGGTCGAAAAACAGAGATGAAGAATATTATCATACTTACGGTGTTAATCATGCTTATCCAGAATCCCTTTTTATTAAGAGACGATGTTGGTTTTCAGCTCTCCGTTCTATCTACGGTAGGACTCATTTATATAAGTCCCTTCCTTGATGCACGACTCACATTTCTTCCAAAAGCATTTTCTCTTCGAGAATCATTTACGGCGACGATTGCTGCCACGGTAATGACATTACCAATTATTATTAGTTCATTTGGACAATTATCTCTTGTGAGTCCATTTGCAAATATAATAATCTTGCCAATCATTCCCTATGCAATGCTATTTGGAATACTTGCGATTACGATCCCAGAGATTGGTATTATCTTTGTAGGGATTTCCTGGTTATTGCTTGAGGCGGTTCTTTGGGTGGTCCGTCTATTGTCTGATCTTCCATTCGCTTCAATTCAAATGAATGGATCGATACTGTATATCTTGTTCACTCTCTATATTTGTTTATGTATTTATATGTTAAGAAAATCTTCTCGAGCCTCGTTTTAATATCAGTACTGTTATTACTGGCAGTAGGTTTGGAATTCCTTTCTCCCTATACACTTTTTGAGCAAGATAATGTAACCGTTTGGGTTTTTGATATAGGGCAAGGAGATGCGATCTTTATTCAGAGTCCACAGGCGCAAATATTGATTGATGGCGGTCCCGATAAGAGTATTGTTGAAAAAATGGAAGCAATTTTACCGTTCTGGGACCGGTCTATTGATTATATGATTAATACACATCCTCATGCAGATCATGTAACAGGACTTGTTCATATGCTTGATTATTATACGGTTGGTACCGTTTTAACGACGGGTCAAAAATACGGAACATCAGTTTATAATTTCTTCCAAGAAGAAATTCACCAGGAATACATTCAAGCCGGACAAATAATTGATTTAGGTGAGGGGGCATCACTTGAAATTATTTGGCCAGAAAAGAGTTTGGAAAATCGTCGTTTGAATGATCCAAATGCAGGGTCAATTGTTGCGGTTTTGCATTATGGTGATTCATCAATGCTCCTCACTGGTGATTCAGGTGTAGAAGAAGAGCATGAATTTTTAGCCTATGTAGAAGATGCAGATGTATTAAAAGTGGGACATCAGGGAAGTGATACATCTACTTCAAATGCCTTACTTGATAAAATTAGACCGGAACATGCAATTATTTCTGTTGGAAAAAATGACTATGGTCATCCTCATGTAGAAGTACTAAACAGATTAATACATGCAGGTTCCGAAATTTGGAGAACGGATGTTCATGATGATATTCGTGTCGAGATGTATATGAATACGATTTCTGTTTCAAGTCATCGTCTAGGAATTGATTGACGTAGCTTTTATTTATTGATAGAATTGCACAAAATTGAACAAAAAATATGGTAGATATACAAAAAACTCTCGTACTTATAAAACCGGATGCTTTACAGCGTGAACTAGCTGGAGATGTTATTAAACGTTTCGAGCAAAAAGGATTGAAAATCGTTGGAATAAAACTAACACTTTTAGACGAAACAACATTAGAGGAGCATTATGGTCATTTGGCAGACAAGCCATTTTTCGCAGATCTTAAGAAGTTCATGATGCAAACACCGGTTGTCGCACTTATTCTTGAGGGACTTGGAGTTATTGATGAAGTAAGAAAGATCGTTGGTGCGACAAATCCTCGTGAAGCGGACGCTGGAACGATTCGAGCGGATCTATCAATGAATGTACCTTCAAATATGGTGCATGCATCAGACTCTTCAGAGGCAGCTGAAATAGAGATAAAACGTTTCTTCGATGAAAAGGAAATATTTGAGTATAAGAAATTTACTGATATCTATCACTTCGGTGAAGGGGTAGAATAGTGTTGGGGAAAGACTGTGGAGAAATCCATGGTTTTTTATTTGCGAAAATCATATTTGAGGTAGATAATAAAAGTACTTCAGTCGGTTGTTCATGTGATTGGCCAATTTAAATTTGAAAGAATCCATTGTCATTCTGATATCTGCGCGTTTACGCAGTCCGGCTGCTTCGGAAAAGGAAGTAAGTGGGGATTCAGCGGTTGTCCAGTGTCTTTGTGTCGCCATTCAGGCTAGGCTTGCATGTACGAAACATAAACACATTTACCCGAATAAGGTACAGGACCAATACACATGCTCTGGCTGAAGTTGAATAGAATCAAGGTTTCCCCTTGATTTTTTTGTTCATTTTTGTTAATTTACACTGTCGTTGTTTTGCATTGGAGGAAAAATGACGGACACGATCATTGTCAAACCAGAAGACAGATTGCTCTTTTTGCCATTCGAGCAAGAGCGAAACGCAATTGAACAGATGGGGGAGATCTACGCAAAAGTGCGTAGTAATGGCACAAAGGCACGTGCGGCGTACCTTCGCGCATTTCGTGAAACGCACCGTCGATACGGTCATCTCTATGATGTTGAAATAGGACCGAGGTCATTTTGGCATTTGGTGTTTGAATCGTCTCGAAGAGCAGAAGACGATATTCGGAGGGTGCAACACAATTTCATTAGGCTGGAAATGTGGCCGAGTGTCTCCGTACCTAACCTCATCAGTGCGCACCTTGGGCCTGTACGGTTGCTTGAGATTGCGACCGGTGAGGCGTCCAATGACATGGAAGATTCTATGCGTTGGGGGGCGATGCGAAAGCTCATCATCGCACATCAATATGCCCTGATCGATCTTGCATATCCTGCGGATAGAATCGGTATGGATATTTTCGAAATCGAGCGTATGCTGAAACCGAGAATTAATTCCAGTGAGCTTGTTATGCTACATGTGACGGCGAGAAGGAATCCGAAAGCCGATTTCCGCGTCACAAAGCAGAGTATTGTTCTTCATCAGGATAAAGGTGAAGCAATGGAGCGCGCAAGTCAATTGGATCACAAAGGGCAGATCGTACACGCTGTGTACAACTTGCGGTGCAGAGTCTGCTATGTGAACAATGTTACGTATTTAGTGTACACGGAACCTCGAGGAAAGAGCAGCTTGTCAACTGTTCTGAAGTTGTCCCGAAAGTCAAGGAATGATTGGCTGAAGGACCAGTGTGCTTGGAGAGATGTGCTGGTCGCAGTCATCGAAGAAGGAAAAATGCGACTGGCAAATCGTGATGATGCGAAGTATTATCAGGTCTTTTGTCTTGACGTGCTATGGCGAAGTCCTCTATTTGCAGAACCTGAAGACAGACCTGACGATGAATACAGAAGTGGAGATTATTGGGGGCTCAAGGTTCTCGGTCGTTTTCATCGTAGACTTGATGATGACCCCGAAGTCATTTTTAGTGGCCGAGTGGAGCATCAGATCACCACCCTGCGTGATTGGCTCGTAGCACAAACTGCTACAGACGAACTCAATCACCTTGTACGGCGTGGTTTTCAGCTGGCTGATCACCTTCTCCCAGATTGGTTTCCTCAAATAAACTGGGAGGCTGAAGATGTACGTGAAGATCATATTGCGTACTGGAGACAAGGGGTTATGCCACCACTGCATGAAATCTAATACACACTGATAGCGATCGGTGTGTTTTTTCTTTTTACAAAAATATGGCACTATTGAGGTTGAAATATACTTATGAAAGAAATGCATATCAAAGGAGGGAGGCCTCTGTATGGAGAGGTGGTAATTGCAGGAGCAAAGAATGCGGCCTCTAAAATGATTATTGCGACATTATTAACAGATGAAAAGGTGATATTACATAATGTGCCTCTACAGCAAGAAACCGATATTGCAAAGGAGTTAATTGAAACGACAGGGTCTATATGTAAAATTCATGGACATGTATTACAAGCTCATCTCAAAAAGGTACAAAATATATCAACAAAAGCTCAATCAAGAAAAAATCGACTTTCTATCTTGCTTGCAGCTCCATTACTTCATCGAGCGGGAGAGGCACGTGTTGCAAGACTTGGCGGTGATAAAATTGGCCCAAGACCTGTAAATTTTCATATAGAAGCTCTTCAAAAGATGGGTGCTCAATTTTCTGATGAGGGTGATAGCTGGCTTTTTAAATCTCGCGGACGACTACAGGGGGTACAAATTGAATTACCTTATCCTTCTGTGGGTGCAACCGAAACAATGCTATTTGCTGGAGTACTC
>CAYWYQ010000003.1:23535-49456 GCA_964462325.1 uncultured Gammaproteobacteria bacterium
AAAAGGGAATACTGTTATTTATAATGCAGCAATCGAACCCGAAATCATGGAGCTCATCATGATGCTTCAAAAGATGGGTGCGATCATTTCTGTGGGAGCACATCGAACGATTCGTATTACAGGTGTAGATAAATTACATGGATGTGAACATAGAATATTGCCAGATAGGCTAGAAGCGGCTTCATATGCCTGTATCGCTTTAGCGACAAAAGGGGAAATTTTCTGTAAGGGCGCGAAGCATGATCATATGATTACCTTTCTCAATGCCGTACGTATGATTGGCGGTGAATACGATGTGCGTCCAAACGGTATCTTATTCAGAGGGAGTAGTGAATATAAACCTGTATCTATCACAACCGATACATTTCCGGGGTTTGCAACAGACTGGCAGCAACCCTTCGTTGTCGTTATGACGCAAGCCATGGGAAGCTCTATGATGCATGAAACGGTGTATCAAGATCGATTCCGTTATACAGAAACATTGAATAGAATGGGAGCGAATATTACAATTGACTATATGCCGGATACGATTCGCGGAAAGTTTCAATTACAGAATTATAAGCAATCTGCAATCATTTATGGACCGACACCGCTCACGGGAACGAAGATGACCGTACCCGATATTCGTGCAGGGTTGGCATATGTTGCGGCGGCACTTGTAGCAGACGATATATCGATACTCGATGGAATAGAGCATTTAGAACGCGGATATGAAGACTTGCACGGAAAACTTGCTTCCATTGGTGCAGATATTCAGATAAAATAGCGCATATGTTTTTTACATTATTAGAATCTGCGCCAGGAACGGCACTTGCATGGATCGTTGTTATTCTTATTTCGCTTACGGTGCATGAATTTGCTCATGCATATATTGGAAGCATAAAAGGCGACTCGACGGCTGAAATGGCAGGAAGGCTTACACTGAATCCGCTAGCGCATATTGATTGGATTGGTTTTATCCCACTTCTCCTACTGGGGTTTGGATGGGCAAAACCGGTGCCTTTTAATCCATATAATTTGAAAGATCCAAAAAATGATGCATTGCATATCGCATTAGCAGGACCATTTTCAAATCTATTTCTTGCAATACTTGCGGGAGTTGTTTTTAGGATACTGGAAGCTATGGGTGCATTAACGGGATTATTACCTGTCTTTTTATTACTCATGATAATCATTAATCTCTTTTTGTTGTTTTTCAACCTTATCCCGGTACATCCTCTTGACGGGTCAAAAATAATAGATGCACTTCTCATTAGGCCACAGCATCAGAAGTTACTCTATAATATTAAATACTATGGGCCTCGTGTTCTTATGGTTATGGTTATTCTGTCATTGTTTACGAATTTCGATGTATTCTTTTTTGTAAGTACACCTTCTTTTGCGACATGCAGTGCGCTCCTTGGTGAAAATTGCCAATATGTACTTCTAAGTGTCTTTTAAAAAGTGGTAGTAAAAAGATGTGTTTTTAGGCCTATTATATGTTGACGAATTTTTGGGCTCATGCTACACTCTCGGCACATAAAACTATGCCAACTATTAATCAACTTATCCGAAAAGGACGGAAGAGCAAGTCGACAAAGTCAAAATCTCCTGCAATGCAGTTTACTTTGGATACGCTTCATCGTCGTAAGACGGAATTACGTCGTGGTGCACCCTTCAAGCGTGGAGTTTGTACGCGTGTATTTACCATGACACCAAAGAAGCCAAACTCAGCGCTTCGAAAAGTAGCCCGTGTTCGTCTATCAAATGGACAAGAGGTGAATGCATACATTCCAGGAGAAGGACATAATCTTCAAGAGCACTCAATCGTCATGATTCGTGGAGGTCGAGTAAAAGATCTTCCTGGTGTGCGTTACCATATTGTTCGTGGTCGTTATGACACGGCAGGGATTGAAGGACGTAATCAGAGTCGGTCTAAGTACGGGACGAAACGGCCAAAGAAAAAGTAGCTCCGCTTGAAAATGAGCGATATATCAGCTCAGAATCTCGGATTCGTCCTCACTGTACGTTTTAGTACAGCTGCGGAAATCCTTAATTCTTCACCGATATCTCATCTCATTTTCTTCGCGGACAGTTCCGCTTGAAAAATGGCATACTTTTAACTTCGTTTATCAAGTCTATCCTCGCCGTACGTTCTAGTACGTCTGCGTCAGACTTTCAAACGGCGTCAAAATTATATCCAATTTTCTGTGCGGACGTACTCACATCGTCATTCCGGACTTGATCCGGAATCCAGCGTATTCCGTTTTCTTCACGGACAAGGTTCTACAAAATAAATAAAAGTACCGCCAAAGCAGGCGGGAATATAATCAACTATAAATATGCGAGGTAAACAAGCACCAAAAAGACATTTAGCTCCCGATGCAAAATACGGGAATGTTTTAGTTACAAAATTAATTAATTACGTCATGCTTGACGGGAAAAAGACCATTGCGGAAAAAATTGTGTATGATGCTCTTGCGATTGCAGAAAAAGAACTTGAGCGTCCTGCAATGGAAATTTTTGAAACGGTGATGAAAAACATCACACCTTCGGTAGAGGTTCGTTCTAGACGTGTTGGTGGTGCGAACTACCAGATTCCAACGCCAGTACGAGGGAATCGACGCCATGCACTTGCATTTAGATGGCTTCTTGAAGCGGCACGTAAGAAAAAAGGAAAGCCAATGGCAAAGCGCCTCGCTAGTGAATTTATTGCTGCAGTAAATAATGAAGGAGATGCAATCAAGAAGAAGTCTGATGTACAGAGAATGGCGGAAGCAAACCGCGCATTTGCTCATTTTGCTCGACGTTAATATTCAATTAAAGACTATTTAAACATATATATGCCACGAGAATATCCATTGGAACGTACTCGAAATATCGGTATTATTGCACACATTGATGCTGGTAAAACAACAACAACAGAGAGAGTCCTATTCTACACGGGAAAGAAGCATAAACTTGGGGAGGTGCATGAAGGTGAGGCGGAAATGGACTGGATGGAACAAGAGCAGGAACGTGGGATTACCATTACATCTGCGGCAACAACTTGTTTCTGGAAGGATCATCGTATTAATATTATTGACACACCTGGTCACGTTGACTTTACCGTAGAGGTAGAACGTTCACTTCGTGTTCTTGATGGTGGTGTGACAGTATTTGACGGTGTTGCTGGTGTAGAGCCCCAGTCTGAAACGGTGTGGCGACAGGCAGATAAATATAATGTGCCACGAATTTGTTTTATTAATAAACTTGATCGTACAGGTGCAGATTTCATGAAAGATCTTGAATCGATTCGAACACGACTAACGAAGAAAGCACATCCAATTCAATTGCCTATTGGTGTCGAAGGAGATTTTGAAGGCATTATCGATTTATTGCGCATGAAAGCATTCATGTATCGTGATGAAGAAGGGAAGCAGATTGATGAAATCGAAATTCCTGATGAATATAAAGCGCAGGCAGAGGAATGGCGTGGAAAACTCGTTGAAGCAATCGCAGAAAATGATGAAACACTCATGGAAGCGTACCTTTCAGGGGAAGAGTTAGCATACGATGATTTGATTCGGGTCCTACGAAAAGCGACGATTGAACTTGAAATTTTCCCTGTACTTCTTGGTACAGCTTTGAAAAATAAAGGTGTGCAATTGATGCTTGACGCAGTTGTAGCACTCCTTCCATCACCACTTGATATTGATGCGGTAGAAGGATTTGATCCAGATGATGAAGAGAAGATGGAGAAGCGTGAAGCATCTGACGAAGAGCCATTCTCGGCATTAGCATTCAAAATTGCTGCAGATCCATTTGTTGGAAAATTAGCATTCTTCCGTGTATATTCAGGTATCTTGAAGTCTGGGAGCTATGTTCTCAATACCTCAACCGGTAAGAAAGAGCGTATTTCACGTATTGTTCGACTTCACGCAAACTCTCGTGAAGAAGTAAAGGAAGTGTATGCGGGTGAAATTGCTGCTGCCGTTGGATTGAAGGAAACGGTAACGGGTAATACGCTTTGTGATCCAGAACATCCAATTGTTCTTGAATCTATTACATTCCCAGAGCCGGTGATCTCTTTAGCGCTTGAACCTCTTACAAAGGGAGATCAAGAAAAACTTTCAATGGCGCTTTCAAAACTGGCAGAAGAAGATCCTACATTCCGCGTACGAACGGATGAAGAAACAATGCAAACGATTGTTTCAGGAATGGGAGAACTTCACCTTGAAATCATTGTTGACCGCTTGAAGCGTGAATATAATGTAGAAGTAAATGTTGGTCGACCACAGGTAAGTTACCGTGAAACGATTCGTGCTTCTGCTGAAGGAGAAGGAAAGTATGTAAAACAGTCTGGTGGACGTGGACAGTATGGTCATGCATGGTTGCGTATTGAACCGATTACGGAACCAGATGAAGATGGAAATCTAGAAAACTTCGAATTCCTTGATGAATTGAAGGGTGGAGCGATCCCACGTGAATATGTGCCAGCTGTTAAAAAAGGTGCTCGAGAAGCGCTTGATCGAGGTGTGATTGCCGGATACCCGCTCATTAATGTTCGCGCGACAGTATATGATGGTTCTTACCATGATGTTGACTCAAATGAAGCTGCATTTAAAATGGCTGGATCAATGGCGTTTAAGGCAGCGGCTCAAGCGGCAAACCCTGTTCTTCTAGAACCGGTAATGAAAGTTGAGGTCGTAACACCAGATGAATTCATGGGAACGGTTGTTGGGGACTTGAATGCGAAGCGTGCTCAGATTCAAGAAATGGGATCACGCGGTGATGTGAAAACCGTGCAGGCCCTCGTACCTCTTTCTGAAATGTTCGGATATGCAACAGCACTTCGTTCAAATACACAGGGAAGAGCAAGTTATAGTATGGAATTCCACGAATATCAGGAAGTTCCAAATAACATTGCAAAGGAGATCAAAGAAAAGCGAAACGGATAATCACCGTATAAAAAACCCACTCATGAATAGAGAGGGTTTTTTATTTCCTTGACGCTTTCAATATGTGCGTTAAGATGCGAATATAAAAGAGTATATGAATGAAAAAGATTTGAAACGCTTGATGCAAGTTGCAAAGAAAATTCAGGGGCCGGTCATTATTACGGACCCTGCAGGTGATGAGCCTCTGGTACTTGTTGATTTAAACACGTATGAGCATTTATTAGATCAGTCATCGGTACCGGAAACTTCTTATAAGAAATCTGACACTGTTTCTGAAGTAACGGATGAAATATTTGAACAGATTGCTCAAGAAATGGAAGGATCTGATGAATTACCGGTGATTGAAAATGCAAATAGTATTCCGGAAGTAATTTCTTCGCTATCTGACGCACCGACAATACCAATAAAAAAGGAGAATGATCGACTGAATGATGAAGAACAGTTTTACCTTGAACCTATTGACTAAAAGGTAGTAGGTTCCTCATGATATTCTCTTGAAGACCCCCATGTTTCTCTTAGAGCACGGGGGTCTTGCAATATTTTTTGTTTTTTGCTACAATCTCGGCACTTATTACTTTAAGTAATAGAGGATATAAGCCTCTATAAATCAATAATTATATGGCAGAACAGTTTGATCGTTCAAAGCCACACGTAAATGTAGGAACAATTGGTCACGTTGACCATGGTAAGACTACAACGACGGCGGCTTTATCACTTCTTTTCTCTCCTGAAGGACAGAAAAAAGATTTTGGAAATATTGACAATGCTCCTGAGGAGCGAGAGCGTGGTATCACCATTGCTACTTCTCACGTAGAGTATGAATCTGAAGCGCGTCACTACGCTCACGTTGACTGTCCAGGTCACGCAGACTACGTAAAAAACATGATTACGGGTGCTGCACAAATGGATGGTGCAATCCTTGTCGTATCTGCAGCAGATGGTCCAATGCCTCAAACACGAGAGCATATTCTTCTTGCACGTCAGGTTGGAGTACCTAAAATTGTCGTATTCCTTAACAAGACAGACATGGTAGATGACCCTGAGCTTGTTGACCTCGTAGAAGAAGAAGTTCGAGAACTTCTTACAAAGTACGAATACCCAGGAGATGAAACTCCAATTATTCGTGGATCAGCTCTTAAGGCAGTTGAAGGTGATGAAGCTGGAAAGGCTTCAATCGCAGAGCTTGTAAAAGCACTCGATGATTACATTCCAACACCTGAACGTGATACAGATAAGCCATTCCTTATGCCGGTTGAGGATGTATTCTCAATTGAAGGGCGTGGAACAGTTGTAACAGGTCGTATCGAACGTGGAACAATCAATATCGGTGATGAAATCGAAATGGTTGGACTTAAAGATACTTCAAAGACGGTTGTGACAGGAATTGAAATGTTTAACAAGCAGCTTGAAAGTGGAATGGCAGGAGATAATGCCGGACTACTTCTTCGAGGTGTAAAGAAGGAAGACATTTTGCGTGGAATGGTGCTTGCAGCGCCTGGAAGCGTAACACCACATACGAAGTTTGAAGCAGAGCTTCTTGCACTTACAAAAGAAGAAGGTGGTCGTCATAAGCCATTCTTCAAGGGATATAAGCCTCAGTTCTACATTCGAACAACGGATGTAACCGGTGCAGTATCTGAACTTCCTGAAGGAACGGAAATGGTAATGCCTGGAGACACGGTGAATGTAACGATTGAACTTATCCAACCAGTTGCTATTGAAGACCAAATGCGTTTTGCTATCCGAGAGGGTGGACGAACCGTTGGAGCTGGTGTTGTAACCAAAATTATTGAATAATATTGATTTGATGAGGAATGCAAATTCCTCATCTTATCTTTCTCGTACCTTAGACCTATGACAAACACACAAGAAGACGTTAAAGCTCGAATTCGCATCAAAATTCGTGCCTATGATCACAAAATTATTGATTCAGCTACAGAAACAATCATTAAGACGGTTCAGCGTAGCGGAGCAAAGGTTCTTGGTCCAGTACCGCTACCGACGGAAATACGAAAGTATACGGTAAACCGATCAACTTTTGTACACAAGAAGTCTCGTGATCAGTATGAAATGCGTATTCACAAACGTCTTATCGATATTGTAAATCCTTCAGAGGGTGTTGTGGACTCATTAATGTCTCTCAATCTACCAGCTGGAGTAGATATCGAAATTAAAATGTAGAATGTCGTGAGTCGATGCGGCAGGCATATGCTTGCTGCATGGGTTCAAGACCCAATGTTCCGATATGAACCGAGAAGAAAGATCTATAGGAAAACCTTCTCGTAGCTTCAATAAGGAAATAAGAATTCTGATTACTGAATCAGCATTCAACATTATCGCTTAACAAAAAAAGAAACACACACAAGTTAGGAAGTTTAATGGCCAGAAGCCGTTAATTATTGCCTTTGTGTAATAATTGCCGACTTCTGGTTTTTCATTAACTATATTGACGAACTATCGACTCAGATTTTCGTAAATATCCTCACCGTACTTCCAGTACGCCCCCGGTATTTACTTAATCTTTATCGAAATTTCATTCAATATAGTTAATGAATAAAATAAGAACCAGGACACTAATTAAATTGTAGTATGTCCATGAAATAGATTGGATGAGATTTCCGTAAAGTTCGAGCACCAAAGACGAGTGTACTGAGACGTACATGAGTCGAGGAGCGGAGAACTGAGTGGAAAGATCGCCAATATATAAATGGATGTCCAATCCTAATGAATATGAAAGTCCTCTTAGGAAAGAAAATAGAAATGTCTCAGGTATTTACCGATGACGGCCGAGTTGTTCCTGTAACGCTCATTCAGGCTGGTCCATGTACTGTAACTATGGTACGTAAAAATCCTGCTGGACAACAAACCGCTGTGCTCGGGTTTGGAGAAAAAAATAAGCCAAACAAAGCGCAAAAAGGAGAATGGAAAGATCTAGGGAATTTCGCTTTGACACGCGAATTCCCCGTTTCAGAAGAAGCTGGGATTGAACGTGGTCAAAAAATTGACGTAACTGCTTTTGAACCAGGCGATAAAGTAAGTATTTCAGGAACGGCGAAAGGTAAGGGGTTCCAAGGGGTTGTGAAGCGTCATAATTTCTCAGGATCACCTGCATCTCACGGTCATAAAGATCAACTTCGTATGCCGGGTTCCATTGGTGCGCTTGGACCTCAAAAGGTGTTCAAGGGTACGAAAATGGGTGGTCGTATGGGTGGACAGAACGTGACGGTGAAAAATCTAGAAATTGTTCAAGTTGACACCGATCGTAATATCGTTGCCGTGAAAGGGGCGGTACCTGGATGTCGAGGTGGATTCGTTACTATTACTTCATCTGATGGAAATGTATGGCACAAGTAAAGCTTTACAAAAAAGACGGAAAAGAAGCTGGGAATATTGAACTTCCTGATGCTTTGTTTGCTATTCCTGCAAAAAAGAGCCTTATTCACGAAGTGATTGTGGCTCAAGATGCGAATAGTCGAGTACGTCTTGCAAATACAAAAGACAGAAGTCAGGTACGTGGTGGTGGTAAGAAACCTTGGAAACAAAAAGGAACAGGTCGTGCACGACATGGTTCTCGCCGAAGTCCAATTTGGATTGGTGGTGGAGTAACTTTTGGTCCAACGATTCTGCGAAACTTTGAAAAAAAGGTGAATAAGAAAGTTCGTCGAAAGGCGATTGCGATGCTTTTGTCAGATAAAGTACGCAATGAAAAACTTATTGTTGTAGAAGACTTTACCTTTGATGTTCCAAAAACGTCTATTATTTCTCGTATGCGAAATGCATTACCAGGAAATGATAAAACAGCACTTATCGTAACAACGAAACAGGATGAGGCAATCATTCGAGGTGCAAAAAATCTTCCAAAAACACAGACAATTGCTGCTCATAGTTTGAATGCAAGAGATTTGGCTAAATACAGTCATGTTATTGCATCTGCTAGCGCAATTGACACTATTAAAGAAACGTACTTAGCGTAGTCATATGAGTGTTCTAGATAAATTCAAGAAACAAAATGAGGTTACGCAGAAGGAAAGTCTTGCAAAAACTGCGAAGAAACCAAAGAAAAAAGCGGCACCAAAGAAATCAGAAAAAAAGACAGCCGAGGTAAAAAAGAAGCAAACAACGCTTATTTCAAAAGAAGCTTTGGAGATTATTTTAAAGCCTGTGGTATCGGAAAAGTCTGCACATTTGTCGGATAACAATGTCCTGGTTCTCCATGTGGCAAATCGTGCAAATAAAGTACAGATCAAGCAAGCATTCCGCGAACTATACAAGGTAACTCCGGAACGAGTTAATATTCTCAATATGAGAGGAAAACGTGTTCGATTCGGAAGACGTACTGGTAAGAGAAGTGATTATAAAAAGGCGATCGTATTCCTACCAAAGGGAACAACGATTGATCTATTCGAAGGAGTATAATATGGGAATTAAAGTCTATAAGCCGACCACTGCTGGACGACGAAAGTCAAGTGTTCAAACATTTGATGACGTAACAGCAAAGAGTCCAAAGAAAAAACTGACAAAGATTCGAAAGCGTCAAGCGGGACGAACGAATGGTAAAATAACCGTTCGTCATCGTGGAGGAGGTGCAAAACGACGTATGCGTATCATTGATTGGAAATTCGACAAGATTGACATTCCTGCAAAAGTGGAAACGATTGAATATGATCCAAATCGTGGTGCACGTCTTGCGCTCCTTTCCTATGCCGATGGTGAAAAGCGATATATGCTTGCTCCAAAGGGATTGGAAGTTGGTATGACGGTTGTTACTTCAAAAGAAAAAGGTGAGATTTCACCAGGAAATCGCTTCCCGCTTCACAAAATTCCAGAAGGAATGAGTATCTATAATATAGAGCTTAGTCCTGGAAAGGGTGGACAAATGGTAAGAGGTGCTGGAGACAGTGCAACATTACTTGCCGTCGAAGGAAAATGGGCTACGGTTCGTTTACCTTCAGGAGAAGTTCGTATGGTTCTAAAGGACTGTATGGCATCTATCGGATCTGTTTCAAACCCTGATTGGCGATTAATTCGTTGGGGGAAAGCAGGTCGGATGAGACATCGAGGAATTCGTCCAACCGTTCGAGGAAAGGCGATGAACCCGGTTGATCACCCTCATGGAGGAGGAGAGGCTCGAAACTCTATTGGACTTAAGCATCCAAAGACACCTTCGGGTAAGCCAGCGCTTGGTGTAAAAACACGACGACCACAGCGATCTGACAAATTCATTATTCGTCGTCGTAAGAGTAAGAAATAGGTTATGGCACGAAGTCTAAAAAAAGGACCATACGTTGATGAAAAACTCATGAAAAAGATTGCCGCTTCTCAGCCAGGGAAGGGTTCAATCAAAACATGGGCACGTTCTTCTACTGTGACACCAGATATGGTGGGATATAGCATATCTATTCACAATGGAAAGGATTTTGTCACCATTAAGGTTCAAGAAAATATGGTTGGCCACAAGCTAGGTGAGTTCGCTCCGACACGTCGGTTTGCGAGACATGGTGGTAAGGCGGCTGACGCAAATAAGAGGTAATATGCAAGCACGAGCAGAAGCAAAATATATTCGCATGTCTCCACGCAAGGTTCGACTTGTTGTCGATCTTATTCGTGGAATGGGAATTCAAGAAGCACGACATCAGCTTGCTTTTTCAAGAAAAGCAGCAGCAGGTCCAGTGCTTAAAGTTCTCAACTCTGCAATTGCAAATGCCGAGAACAATATGGGTCTCAATACGGAAGATTTTCGTGTTGTAGAAGCAAGAGTGAATGATGGTCCAACGATCAAACGATTCATGCCAAGAGCGCATGGAAGAGCAACGCCTCTTCGAAAGCGCATGTCTCATATTGCTGTTGCAGTTGGTGACGGAAAAGAAGAAATCGCAGCTCCAAGAGAAGAAAAGGCAACAAAGAAGGTTGCTGAAGTTCAAGAGAAGGAACAGGTTGCGAAAGCAGATACTAAAGAAAAGAAAGAAGAGAAGAATTAATCCATTCAATAGATAATTATGGGTCAGAAAATTCATCCAAAACTATTTCGACTGCATACCATCTTTGATTGGGACTCAAAGTGGTTTGCACCACGAGGGAAGTATGTACAGTTCTTAAAGGAAGATGTGCAGCTTCGAGCATTTATTATGAAGACACTCAAAGATGCAGCTGTCGACTCGGTTTTAATTGACCGAAATCGTAATAAATTGACTATTACAATTATCTCGGCAAAACCAGGGTTCGTTATTGGACGTTCTGGGTCTGGGATCGAAGAATTGAAGAAGAAGATCACAAAGAAGTTCTTCCAAGGAAAGCGAGTGACAATGAACATTAATGTAAAAGAAGTCGCGCACCCTTCTCTTTCTTCTCGTGTTGTGGGACTTCAAATTGCGAATGAAATTGAACGACGTTTACCGTTTAGACGGTCAATGAAAATGTCAGTTGATCGCATTATGAAAGCTGGGGCAAAAGGAGCAAAGGTTACAATCGGTGGACGATTGAATGGTGCAGAAATTGCTCGAAGTGAAACCGTTTCTCAGGGAAGTATCCCTCTTCATAATCTACGTGCAGATATTGATTATGCATCAGTAACCGCACATACGATTTGGGGAACAATTGGTGTGAAGGTTTGGATTTATAAAGGAGAAGTCTTTGATAAGTCTGAGGTTAAGAAAGTAGCTGTCGAAAAACCGAAGCGTAATCGACGACGATCATAATAGACGCATATGTTGATGCCAAAGAAAATGAAATATCGAAAGCCGCATAAGCGTCGAACGAAAGGTGATCGTATTGCTACACAGAAGACATTAGTCGATTTCGGAGAATATGGTCTGAAAGCTATGACGGAATCATGGGTTACTGCAAGACAGATCGAGGCGGCAAGACGAGCAATGACTCGTTATGTAAAACGTGGTGGAAAGATTTGGATTCGATTATTCCCAGATCATCCAGTTACAAGTCACGGTGGCGAGGCGCCTATGGGTAAAGGAAAGGGGGGAGTTGATTACTTTATGACCCCTGTTCGTGCTGGGACGGTAATGTTCGAAATGGATGGAGTGACAGAAGAACAGGCTCGAGAAGCATTTCGACTTGCTTCCCATAAGCTTCCTATGAAAACAAAATTTGTAACCCGTCACTAGTATGCAATTCAAAGATCTACAAAAGAAAAAAGATGCCGAATTGCAAAAATTACTTGCAGAGGAGCGCGGAAAGCTCTATGATCTTCGTTTGAAGACCGCGGTAGGTCAGTTAAAAGACTTTTCGCAAATCAAGTCGGTTCGTAAGCATATTGCGCATATTCTTACGGAATTAAGTCAGCGCAATCAGGCTGCAGATAAGGAGCCTGTACAGGAGGAAAAAGATTCTGAATAATTCATATGACAGTTGAAGCCAAAAAAACACAAACTCGTCGCCGAATGAACGGTGTTGTTGTTTCAGATAAAATGGATAAAACCGTTGTTGTTCGAGTGGATCGTACAGCAATTCATCCAAAATATTTGAAGCGCTACACAGTAAGTAAGCGATTTAAGGCTCATGATCCAGAGAATGCATTTGCATCTGGGGATGAAGTGACGATTGAAGAAATCCGTCCTATGTCAAAAGATAAGCGTTTCCGCGTCGTAAAAGCAAAGTAATATGGTACAACATAGATCAATGCTAAGCGTAGCCGATAATACGGGAGCAAAAAAGCTTCAAGTTATTCGTGTACTCGGAGGATATCGGAAGCGTTATGCTCGAATAGGGGATATCGTTACAGCTGTTATTAAAGAAGCTGTACCGCACAGTAGTGTTAAGAAAAGTGACATTGTTCACGCGGTACTTGTTCGGACTCGAAAGGAAACCCGTCGAAATGATGGTTCATACATTCGTTTCGATGAAAATGCTGCTGTACTTATTAATCGCGAGAATAAAGAACCAAAAGGAACACGTATTTTCGGACCAGTCGCTCGAGAACTTCGAGAAGATGGGTACCAAAAGATTGTTTCTCTCGCACCTGAAGTACTTTAATCCTATATATATGAAGATTAAAACAGGTGATCAAGTACGTGTTATTGCCGGAAAGAATAAAGGAAAAGATGGAAAGGTGTTACAGGTACTGGCAGAAAGAAATCAAATAGTTATTGAAGGAGTGAATGAAGCGACAAAGCATATCAAGCGTCGTGGAAATCAACCCGGACAAAAGGTGAATTATAATGCACCGATTCATGTATCAAATGTACGCGTGATAGGAAAGAATATTGAAGGTCGTATTGGATACAAAATTCTTGAAACGGATGGTAAGAGAAAAAAAATCCGTATTGTTAAGTCAAAGAAAGGAACTGAAGATCTAAGTTAATATGTCAGTAGCACTTAAAGAAAAATATACAAATGAAGTGATGCCGACTTTGAAAGACAACTTCAATCTTCATACGATGGAAATTCCATCCATTGAGAAGGTGACGATCAATACAGGATTGAGCACAAAACGTGATGCGAAGTTCATCGAAACAATGGTAAAGACACTTGAAAGCATTTCTGGTCAAAAGCCCGTTATTACAAAGGCAAGAAAATCAATTGCCGGATTCAAGGTACGAGAAGGTATGCCAGTTGGAGCTTCGGTAACACTACGAGGAGAACGCATGTGGGCATTTCTAGACAAGCTAGTCAATATTACATTCCCACGTGTTCGAGATTTTCGAGGAATTGAAGAATCGACAGTAGACTCGAGCGGAAATTTCAATGTCGGATTTAAGGAGCATATCGCTTTTCCGGAAATTGAAGCAGATGCTATCGAATCTATTCACGGACTTCAAGTTTGTGTAAAAACTTCAACACAGAGTAGAGAACAGGGATTGGCCCTCTTTAAAGGATTGGGATTCCCATTTAAGAAACAAAGCTAGATATGGCAACACAAAACCAAATCGCAAAATCAAAGAAAACGCCAAAGTACATGACTCAAAAGGTCAATCGTTGTTGGAATTGCGGACGACAACGTTATTTTATGCGTCACTTTGGACTTTGTCGTATCTGCTTCCGGGAAATGGCAAATCGTGGAGAGCTCCCTGGAATTAAGAAAGCAAGTTGGTAGTATGATGACAGATCCAATATCAGACATGCTCACACGCATTCGAAATGCATCAATGGTGAAGAAATCATCGGTGTCCGTTCCGACTTCAAAGATCAAATATGCAATTGCAAAGATTCTTGAAAAGGAAGGGTTCGTAGCGTCTGTAGAGCAATATCAGGACGGAGCACGTCCAATGATGCGTCTTGAACTTAAATATGATGGAGTGAAGAATCCGAAAATTTCTTCTATTAAACGTGTTTCTAAGCCAGGGCGTCGTGTCTACTTAAAATCAAGCGAATTACCAACCGTTCGTGGAGGATTTGGATTGTCTCTCATTTCTACATCGAATGGGATCATGACAAATATGGAGGCGCGGAAGCGTCGATTAGGCGGAGAAGTAATTTGTGAAATATTCTAAGCCTATGTCACGAATCGGAAAAAAACCTGTTTATATTACAAATGGTGTGTCAGTAACTGTCACAGATACAGACGTTACTGTGAAGGGACCAAAGGGTGAATTGAAACGTCTATTAACACCGCAAGTACATATTGAGCAGAAGAAAACAGAAGAAGGAAATGAGTATCTTGAAGTAACTGTTCAAGATGAGAAAAATAACAAAGCAATCTGGGGAACGATACGCGCTCATCTTGAAAATATGGTGAAAGGAGTGAGCGAGGGTTGGACAAAGGAACTTGAATTGAATGGAGTAGGATTTAAGATGAATTTGCAAGGAAAGAAACTTGTGCTTTCTCTTGGCTTCTCTCATGAGATTGAATACATGATTACAGATGGAATTGATGCAAGTATCGAGGGAAATATCTTAACTATTTCTGGAACTGATAAAGAATTGGTAGGAAAAACAGCATCTGAAATACGAGCATTTAAAAAGCCAGAACCTTATAAGGGCAAGGGATTCCGTTACACGGATGAAATTATTAAGCGCAAGGCAGGTAAGGCGGCTAAAGCTGAGTAGTAGATAATATGAAAAAACAACTCATCAAAAAGAGAAATAATGAATTGCGACGTGCGCATAGAACGCGAGCGCGTCTTCATGGTACCTCAGAGCGGCCTCGTTTGACGGTATTTCGTTCATTACGTCATATTTACGCGCAGTTAATTGACGATGAAAATAGGGTAACGCTTGCAACGGCATCTGACAAGGATATTGATAGCAAGGGAAAGAAACCATCAGAAATCGCTAAATTAGTTGGATCTGCTCTTGCCGCGAAAGCAAAAGAAAAGAAGGTAACAGCTGTTATTTTTGACCGTGGGTCTTATAAGTATCACGGACGTGTTCAGGCATTAGCTGAAGGCGCTCGAGAAGGTGGACTAGAATTCTAGAATATGGAAAAGAAATTTGACAAGAAAAATAATAATTCAAATCGTCGCCAACGTCGTGGAAGACGTCGACAGGAACGAGAACCTCGAGAATTTGAGCAAAAGATTCTTGATTTGGCGCGCGTAACACGTGTAACAAAGGGTGGAAAACGCATGCGTTTCCGAACATGTCTTATTATTGGTGACAAAAAAGGACGTGTTGGAATGGGGATCGCAAAAGGAAAGGATGTTGCAGCCTCTGTAGAAAAAGCGTTCGGAAGAGCGAAAAAGAATCTTGTAACGGTACCGCTTCAGAATGAAACAATTCCTCATGAAATCAAGATGAAAAACGGAGCGGCATATATTATGTTGAAACCAGCACCTGTTGGAACAGGACTGAAGTCTGGAGGACCAGTTCGTGTTGTACTCGAGCTTGCTGGAGTACCCAATGCTGTATCAAAGATTCTTGGCTCTAAGAGTAAGATTAATAATGCAAGAGCAACGTTTGATGCTTTGAGAGCTTTGCAAAAAGTAGATGTTACTCCTAAAAAAGTTACGACGAAAAAGTAGTATATGAGTATAGGATTACATAATATCGGGCCATTCCGTGGTTCGAAAAAACGAAAAAAACGAGTAGGAAGAGGTCTGGGATCTACCGGTACAACAGCCGGGCGTGGTCAAAAAGGACAGAAAGCTCGTTCAGGTACGGGTGGATTTAAACGTCTTGGTATGCGAAAATTCTTGCTTGCAACACCTAAGGTTCGTGGATTTAAATCTATGCACCCAAAGAATGCAATCGTGAGTATTGAACAAATTGCAACACATTTCGGAAAGGGTGAAATAGTTACACCGAAAGCAATGAAAGCAAAAGGACTTGTGCAAAGTGTGAAAAATGGTGTAAAAATTCTAAGTGACGGAGAAATTAAACATGCAATTACCGTAAGGAATTGTTCAGTATCAAAATCAGCAGCAGAAAAAATTCTTGCTGCAGGCGGAGAAATTATCGCATAAACTATGAAACACCTCTTACGCGTATTCCAAGTAAAAGAAATTAGAGAAAGTCTACTTTTTATCTTGTTTGCGCTTACGATCTTTCGAATTGCAGCACATATTACTGTTCCTGGGATTGATGCCGGAGGTTTGAGCGCATTGCTTGAATCAAATCAATTCCTAGGCTTGTTAAATGTATTCTCTGGTGGAACGATTGAAAGCTTTTCTATTGTTGCACTTGGGGTAGCACCATATATTACTGCATCGATTATCATCCAGCTGCTTGGAATGATCTCGCCATCTGTGGAAGAGATGCAGAAAGAGGAGCAAGGACGTCGTAGGCTTAATCAATGGACAAGAATGGCCGTCGTACCTTTATCATTTGTACAAGGGTATGGTTTGATCACAATTTTAAGTCAATCTGGCGGTCAGGGTGGAGCAGCTCTTACATTGGAAAGTGGAACGATACTCATCACCCTTCTCACAATGACTGCAGGTACGATATTTCTCATGTGGCTTGGTGAGTTGATTAGTGAACGAGGAATCGGAAATGGTATTTCTATTCTGATTCTTGCAGGTATCATTGCATCATTCCCACAATTCATTCAGCAAACGGTTGCAACATATACGCCAAGTGAATTATTCGATATTGTATTATTCTTGGTACTTACACTTGTGACAATCGTCGCGGTGGTAATTGTTAATGAAGGAGAGAGAAATATTCCTGTTCAATATGCACGGGGAGTGCGTGGCGGAACATCTGCAAAGGTGTCATCTCATTTACCTTTAAGAGTGAATATGGGAGGAATGATTCCGATCATCTTCGCAATTGCTCTTATTGTATTCCCACCACTTGTTGCCCAGTTCTTCTTAAATGCGAGAACCGGGTTCATACAATCTATCGCACAGTTTACTATAGAAATATTTGGGAATAGTCTTTTCTACGGAGTGATTTATTTCTTGCTTGTATTCGGGTTCACCTTCTTCTACGCATCCGTAGTATTTAAGCCGGATCAGGTAGCAGAAAACTTGCAAAAGCAGGGTGGATTTGTTCCAGGAATTCGACCGGGTGAACAAACGGCAAAGTATCTTGAACAAGTGAAGAATCGCATCTTACTTACAGGGGCGATCTTCCTTGGACTTATCGCTGTTTTGCCGCTTATCGTACAGGAAATTACAGGAAGTCAGAATCTAATCGTTGGCGGAGCATCTATTCTCATTATCGTGGCAGTTGTCATTGACATGTTAAAACAGGTTGAGTCGCAACTATCGCTTCGAGAATACGAATTGAAGTAGTAGTAATAAAAAAATACCTTCGGGTATTTTTTTGGTTCTCCGCTTGTCTATTGGCGTACTTTACATTCACATTTTGTGGTCCTCGACACCGTACCTTTTAGTACGGCTTACTTCGGTCCTCAATGTTCAGGTAAATTACATCCAATATCCTTTACGGACAGTTCCTCTTGTCTATTGGCGCTCTTTAGGATCAAAAAGGTCCGCACCTCAATCGAGAGGTCGGACCTTAAGGCGTACAGTGCATACAGGGTTAGATTATCCTTGATTTTAAATACAGAATTCATTATACTCACTGCGTTATGCATAAAATAATTATACTAGGGCCACAAGGGAGCGGAAAAGGAACACAGGCAAAAATTCTTGGTGAGACACTTAGAATACCAGCATTGTCTATGGGACAAATGTTGCGTAAAGAAAAACAATCAGGCTCAGAGGAAGGACTCAAGATTGGGCGGATTATTGACTCGGGGCAATTAGTACCTGATACATTAACAAGTGCTGTTTTGAAAAAGAGACTTACACAGGAGGATACAAATAGCGGATTTGTTTTAGATGGTTTTCCTCGTTTTATGGAACAATATGAATCATCAAAATCCTTTTTACAACCAACGGCGGTACTCGTGGTCACCGTTCCTGAAGAGGAATCAATAAAACGCCTTATGAGTCGTGCAAAAGAAGAAGGCCGTATTGACGATTCTCTTGAAAAAATTAAAACACGACTTGCATGGAGTCGTGAAGAAACTGAGCCGGTAATTGCAGAGTATTCTCGAGAAGGAATTGTACACACTATTGATGGTTTAGGGTCGATAGAAGAGGTTCGGGCTCGTATCGCAAAGGTATTAGGTCTATAAAATATGGCATTAACCAAAACAAGTGAAGAAATCGAAAAAATGCGCAAAGGTGGAGCACTTCTTTCTCATGCCCTACAAGCAGCGGTGAATGCGGTAAGGCCTGGTATTCGTATGCGCGAACTTGATGATATCGCAACACAAGTACTTGTAGACGGTGGAGGAGAGCCGTCATTTAAGGGGTATACCGGAGGTGAAGGAATTCCATTCCCGTCTGCTGTTTGTATTTCAAATAATGAAGAAGTTGTACACGGGACTGGTGATAGGGAAATACGATTGAAAGAAGGCGATATTGTTGGGCTTGATATTGGTGTTTGGTATGAAGGACTTTGTACAGATATGGCTTGTACCGTTCCTGTTGGTACTATTTCAAAAGAACGGATGCAATTATTACGAACGACAAAGAATGCTCTTTTTGAGGGTGTTGAAGCGGCAAAGATAGGTGCATCTATTTCTGATATAAGTGGAGCAATAGAGGGTGCAGTTGACCAAAAGAAATATGGCATCGTGAAGGCGTTGGTAGGGCATGGTGTTGGTCATGCAGTTCACGAGGCACCACATGTTCCAAATTTCAGATCAAAACAATTTCAGGACATGGAGTTGCGTGAGGGAATGTGTTTAGCGCTAGAACCAATGATTACGACGGGAAGTGGTGATGTAGAAACGGCAGAAGATGGATGGACGATTAGGACAATTGATGGGTCCGATGCGGGGCATTTTGAGGTAACAATTACCCTTACAGATAAGGGGCCAGAAATACTTACGCCTCAGCCAGAAATAAAGGGATTATAGTATGGAGCGTTCAACGGCAACGATTATTGGTTCGTTATTCGCACTTATTGGTATAGGTGTCTACTTTTTGTATTCGGTACCTGCTCCGGAAGTTGGGTATCTTCCCGTCGATGTTGGTGGAGGCTCTATAGAAGTGCTCAATCAACCATACCTCGAAATCGTTGGTCTTGATGCGAATATTGCTGCAACAGGTTTTATTTCTATTCACCCTTCTTTGAGTGGTGCGCCCCGTGCACCAATTGGTGCAAGTGATCTATTACAGCCTGGTGAATATAAAAATTTAATTATTCAGCTGGATGAAAATATGTTACCTGGTTTTAGGTATATAGCTCTTCTAACGGCTGATGATGGAGATGGTATTTTTGAGGCAGGTGTTGATTTGCCAGTAAAGACAAATGAAGAAACGGTTAGAATGGACTTTATTGCAGATCCAGAATCTTCAGAAGGAATAGAAGAATAGTATGCGAATTCTTGGAATTGATTACGGAACAAAACGTATAGGCCTTGCTCTTGGAGATTCTGAAACCAGAATTGCTGCACCGATTGAAACAATATCATCAGAAAATGCCATAGATGTATTGCAAGAACTTATAAAAAAAGAAGCGATAGAAGAAGTGGTGATTGGATTGCCGGTACATCGTGATGGAGCTCCTTCTTCGCAAACGAAGATTACGCAGAGTTTTATTGATAAATTAAAGGAGTTTATTCTCGTACATACAATTGATGAACGCTTTACATCTCTTGAAGGAAAAGCAATGCAAAAAGAAGGTGATTCGGCGGACAAAGACGCTCTTGCAGCACTCATTATTCTGGAAGCATATTTTGAAGAACATAAATAACACCAGCGAAGGTGTTATTTTGATATAATGTTCATGATGAGTTGGTATACAATAAAAGATGAAGGCATTGTACTTCGTAGTTTTCCTTTTCGTGAGGCTGATAGGCGTTACAGAATTTTGACATTAAACCATGGTAAAATTGATTGTCTTGGTCGTGGTGCACAAAAACAAAAGGCAAAGCTGGCTCCGTCATTGGAACCATTCGGTGTGATCGACGTAGAAATTATTCGAGGACGGCGTTCGACAACTGTTATTTCAACAGAAAAGAAACAACAGTTCTGGAATCTTACAGGGGGACTTGAACGGAGGCTTATTGCACAATCCTCTCTTCGACTTATTGATCGATTTACGCATGAATTTGAACAGGATCCTGATCTGTATCACTTGGTAAAAAATTGGCTTTCATTTATCAATCATGCATCATTAGAGTCTCATACTCGGTCTACATTTGTTTTAGGCGGTTTTTTAATGCGCTTACTTGAACATTTTGGTTACCAAACTCAATTGATATATTGTTTACATTGCAAAGAGGAGATCATGCCTCTTTCATATCGTTGGCATGGTGGCAAAGGGGGGCTTGTTTGTACGGATTGTATTGAGAAAGATAGTCGAGAGTGGTTCGCGGTAAGGCAGGTCCAGGAAGATGTGATTAAATTACTACGATTTGCGAGACATACAGACTTCCCTGAATTAATGAAACCACGACTTACAGGAGATAGTATGTCTGATTTTGCCAATATTATTCATGATTTAATCACATTTCATATCCCTGGAGCGAGTGATCTTCCATTCTGGAGAGGGGTCTTGCATGATGCTCCACTTGAAAAACCTATTCATTACAGGTAATATCTGACTATTATGGAACGAATATTTACCAAAGAAACAGTTAATAAAGTAGGAGAGTCTGTAAAGGTATCTGGATGGATACATGCAAGACGTGATATGGGAAAGGTAGCTTTTTTTGATCTTCGAGACAAAGATGGATTATTGCAGATTGTTGCTGTCCCTTCTGATTTAGGTGAGGATGGCATAGAAGTGGCTCAATCCTTGCGCCCAGAATGGGTTGTAGAAATGGAGGGTGAGGTACAGGCAAGAAATGAGCGGTCAATCAATGACAAGATTGCAACGGGGACGGTTGAATTATTAGCTAAGAAAATCACCGTGCTTAATGAATCAAAAACACCTCCATTTGAGATTGATAAAGATACAAAGGATATCAATGAAGAAGTACGATTAAAGCATCGATATCTGGATTTGCGAACCGAGCGTTTGCAAAAGAATATGAGATTACGAGGAGAGATGCTTCGTTATATGCGAAACTACCTCTACAAAAAAGAATTTGTAGAAGTTGAAACGCCGTATCTAACGCAAGCAACACCAGAAGGATCACGTGACTTTATTGTTCCAGCACGCATGCAGCCTGGAAAGTTCTTTGCCTTGCCTCAGTCACCTCAGCAATACAAGCAATTGCTTATGGTGGGCGGAATTGAACGATATTTCCAGATTGCGCGAGCATTTCGTGATGAAGATCCACGTGCGGATCGAGGTTTCGAACATTCTCAAATTGATATTGAGATGAGTTTTGTGTCGCAGGAAGATGTAATGAATCTTGTCGAAGAAATGGTGACACAAACGGCGGAAGAGATGGGGTATACAATAAAGCAAAAGCCATTTCCACGTGTGACATATAAGGAATCGATGGAGAAATATGGGGATGATAAGTTTGATATGCGAACAGATGCGGAGAAAGAAGATCCTAAAGTATTAGCGTATGCATGGGTTGTCGATTTTCCTATGTTTGAACGTAATACGGATGGATCTTGGACATTCTCACATAATCCATTTTCTGCGCCGAAGGATGAATATAAAGAAGATTTGCTTAAAGGAGAAAATATTGAAAATATCATTGCTCAACAATATGATTTAGTTTGCAATGGATATGAGGCGGGCGGTGGAAGTATACGTGCGCATGAAGCGAAAGTACTTCGGGCGACCTATAGAATCATGGGTAATACGGATGAAGAGACAGAGCAGAATGTAGGACATATGTTGGAGGCATTTGAGTATGGTGCGCCTCCTCATGGTGGTATTGCCCTTGGAGTTGAGAGACAGTTAATGAACTTTACGGGTGAAAAATCTCTTCGCGAAACACAAGCATTCCCTATGACGGGTGGAGCAACAACGGCCGTTATGTCTGCGCCGAGTGAACTTCCTTCTGCAACACTGCAAGAGGCTGGAATTAAACTCGATATCTAAACAGCCCTTAGGGGCTGTTTTGTGTTAAAATACTTGCATTATGAGCTTTGTTGTTGAACAAAAAGTATTTTCTGGTCCCTTAGCGCTATTGCTTGATTTACTGGACTCAAAAGAATTAGAAATAAAAGATGTTTCCCTTGGTGCCATTGCCGATGAATATTTGAATTATCTGCAAGTACAATCGGTTCCATCTGATGAATTGGCAGATTTTTTGCTCATTGCATCAAGATTAATTTATATAAAAACGCGTGAATTGGTCCCATATCTTCGGTCACCTGAGGAAGAAGAGCAGGTTGAAAATCTAGAAGAACAATTACGTTTGTACCGTCTGTTTTCAAGTGCGGCAGATTCATTGCAGGAATTGTATCGATCTAAGCAGTATGGTCATACACGGCCATATAGAAAAAAGGTGAATACGCAAGTATCAGAACCTGTGTTTTCCATGCCGCCGCATCTCACGACAGAAGATTTAAAAAAATCATTTTATTTACTTCTAAAAAAACTTGAGCCTTTTTTCGCATTACAGCAAACCTCAATCGAGCGTGTAAAATCTGTTAAGGGGCGAATTGAGGAAATGAAAGGTGCGATAACTTCGCGCTCAAAGATGGCATTTAATGATGTGATAAGAAATGCAGAGGGGAAGGCAGATATTGTTGTGAGCTTCCTTGCTCTCTTGGAACTTGTAAGGCAGCAGATCGTTGTCGCGACGCAATTAGAAGAAGATGATATTATAATTAAGCGTATATGACAGAAATGGCTGCTAAAATTGAAGCAATTCTTTTTCTTTACACGAAACCGATGTCCATTATTGCGATTGCAAAATTAATTGATGGATCCGTTGAGGAAGTAAAAAAGGCAATTGATGAAATAAAAGAAGCGAGAAATAATGATACATCAGGTATTCATATTATTATAAATGACCATATGGTTGAATTGGCAACCCATCCCGAATTCTCAATGCTATTAGATACGGTCAGTAAAGAAGAAAAAGAATCAGAATTGACGCGACCACAACTTGAAACGTTGACAATCATTCTATACAGGGGTCCGGTAACACAACCAGAGATTGAACATATACGCGGAGTAAATTGTACTATTATTTTACGTAATTTACTGATGCGAGGGTTGATTATAGAGCAAGAGGGTCATGTGGGACTACAGTCCGTTTATAGGGCTTCCACACAGATGTTACGAGAACTAGGTATTCATGAAATGCAGGAATTGCCTGATTACGATACATTGCATAAAAATACAAAAATAACTCGATTACTCGAAACATTGACTGATTCGGTATGATAGCAAAAATTCTTGGACAAATTGTTCTTTCCACGGCATTGATCTCTCTATTTCCCGTTGATGGGCTGGAGTTAGAGCAACGTGCTGGCATTGATGTTCTTCCAGAATTGTCTTATGGAGTATCTTCGTATGTATCAGGACCAAGCATGCATGAGGTACGTGAAAATCACCCTACAAAAAAAGACCAAGACAGTTTTGGAATAGTAACAACGGCAAGAAGTGTCATTGTCGTTGATGATGCAAGTGGTATGGTGCTTTATGCAAAAAAGCCGGATAATTTGCGTTCTATAGGTAGTGTAACGAAGTTGATGGCAGTATTGGTTTTTTTAGAAAGTGAACCGGATCTTTCTCGTATTGTGACTCTTGACCCGTCAAAGGATTTGGTGATTGGCGGAAGGCAATATGTGGGATTTTTTGAGGAGATTACACTTGAACAGGTATTGGCGGCAAGTATCGTAGGGTCCGATAACTCTGCGACAAAGGCACTGGTACGATTTGCAGGACTTTCAGATGAGAATTTTGTAAGTAGGATGAATGAAAAAGCAAGGGAGCTTGGTATGAATCAAACGACCTTTACCGACCCAACGGGAATAGATCCTGCGAATATGTCTACGGCAAGAGACCTGGTACTATTATTAGATACTGTAGAACAATTTAAGATAGTAAAAGAATATTCTACGAAAAAAACGATTACGATTCAGCATCAGGGTGGCAGAAGTGTTACCATTAATAATACAAATAAACTTCTTGATACATTTGTGAATGAGGGCAGTTATAGGGTATTGGGTGGTAAAACAGGATTTCTTCCTCAAGCACGGTATGTTCTTGCATCATCGGTAGAATACGATGGGGATCTCATCCATGTTATTGTTCTAGGCGCGGACACAATAGAAGATAGGGTGCAGGAAGTAAAAGGGCTTTCTGAATGGGCTTTTAGGGTATTTGAATGGCCAAATAATTAATATATGCACGACATCATCATTTCATATTTAGATAGTTTTCCAAGAGAAATAGCTACACTTATTTTAGCGGCGCTTCCTGTAACGGAATTAAGGCTTGCTCTACCAGTAGCAATGCATGTGTGGCTACTACTACCGTTACAAGCATACTTTTGGGCGGTGATTGGAAATTTAATTCCTTTGTTACCACTCTTCTTTGGGCTTGAATGGGTAAGAAAAATAGTGGAAAAATATAGTCCATGGCTCACGAAGGGAATTGATAAAATAGTGAAACGTGCACATGATAAAGTAAACCATTCCTACGAAAAGCATGGTGCAATCGCTCTATTCCTATTTACAGCATTACCACTTCCGCTTACAGGACTTTATACGGCAACACTTGCGGCGGTTGCATTAAAAGTTCCCTTTAAGTATGCAGGACCTGCTATTATTATTGGGGTATTAACGGCGGGTATTATTGTAACGACTTTAAGTTCAACTGCTGAACTATATTTTTAAAACAAAAATGAGATCTTGGCTCATTAAATGATTTGTAAGAGAATAATGACAAGAATGCTTTGATAGGTGATTCCCTGCCAAAGCTTCATATCTCCAATATGTTTTGCAAGTATCTTGTCATGGAAAAAGAAATGAAGATCGAAAAACCATTTCAAATATTTTGATTTTGTAATGTCGTATAAAACGACTAATAAATCAGGTAGTACGCTTCCGGCAATGGTTGCGGTGAATGCTGCCATATGATTGATTTCTACAACATTTAAAACGGTCAGTAATAAATAGAATGCAATTATAATATCCAAAATAACGTATAAGTACCCTATTTTTTTTGCTTTAACTTTTGCTTTTTTGTCCGTTTTGTGACGATAATTCTCAGAGAGTTTTGTGTCGCCATGTGGAATAATATCTACAAGAAGGTGTGCAATAAGTCCGATAAAAAACCCAAGAATAGGTGATCCCATTTGAGCACCAATAGCAGTTCCTACAGCGACATGAACAGTGGTTGTCATACGAGCGCAGTATAGCAAAAAATGCTTATTTGTACAGTTGAATCGCACTGGATTATAACAAAAAAACTCCTATTGAGGAGTTTTTTTGGTGACTGGGGTGGGGATTGAACCCACGACCTCGGGCTTATGAGTCCCACGCTCTAACCAACTGAGCTACCCAGCCTAAATTGTTCTTTTTGTCCTTCTACGGTGTCATATTCTTCCGTTTCTCCTCCATGTACTTTTCAAGTACACATCGTCGATACTCAGAATCTTCCTAGTAGCAGAACAAACATATTCAATTTATGCCCGTGAGCAGATAACTGTTAGAGTAATATCTGTAGCCTAAATTGTTCTTTTTGTCCTTCTACGGTGTCATATTCTTCCGTTTCTCCTC
>CAYWYQ010000003.1:49556-60913 GCA_964462325.1 uncultured Gammaproteobacteria bacterium
CATGTACTTTACAAGTACATATCGTCGATACTCAGAATCTTCCTAGTAGCAGAACAAAAATATTGGTGCCGCGGGAGGGACTCGAACCCTCAAGCCGTTTAAGGCAACGGGTTTTGAATCCGTCGCGTATACCAGTTCCGCCACCGCGGCAAAAATGTACGAGAATGGTAGCAGGGAATAGCGGTAATGTCAATCTATATATCTGTCGTTTTTCTTGATAAATGGTATTCTGTATGCATGAAAAATGTTGAAAAGTGGATAAAAAACATTCCACTCTTTTCGGTAAAGGAGTGGTTGATGGGTTTTGGAGCAATTCTTTTTATACGATTCTTTTTGGAAGCGATTTCTAGTGATACAGCAAGCGGGATTATCGCTTCTGATATAAGTACTATTGTACATTATATACTTTTTTATGTAGCAGCTGTGCTCTCAATGTACTTTTTATTTTACATAATACTCCCAAGGAAGAGGAATAAAATACCTAGCCTACTTCTTTGTGGGTTATTGGCAGTTTGGATGGCGCCAATTTTTGACCTGATCCTTTCAGGAGGGAGAGGGTATACGATGGCATACTTATTTCAGGACATACCTACACTTATCCAAAGCTATGTCACTTTTTTTGGTGAATGGTATATCCCTGGAGCAACGCCTGGTGTTCGTCTCGAGATAGGTCTGATTATGCTCGGTGTATTTTTTGCCATCATTTCAATGACAGATTCAATCAAAAAAGCACTTATTGCTTCACTTGGTGTCTATACAATTGTTTTCTTTTGGGGATCTTTACCGAGTATTTTCTTTGCACTTGCATCCCTTTTTGATCATGAGTATATTGGTACAATTTTGGATTGGTTTGTATTAACGTCTGACAATTCTCTCCTTGTGCATAATAGTATTCATCCAACCCTCTTTTTTGTCGATTCAGCGCGGCATAACGAAATCTATTTTAATATCGCAATTTCACATATTTACTACCTTGCACTTACGCTAGGAATTGTGTTTGCAGGATTATTGCATGCTCCTAAAAAAATAGGAGCTATTTTGAAAAATATACGAGTAGAAAGACTAGGTCATTATTGGCTTATGACGGCTCTTGGTTTACTCATTGCTCATTTTGGTAATTCTGGATCTCTATTTGCAATGAATATATTTACACTGACATCGATTGTGATTCTATTCATTGTCTTTTTATGTGCATGGACAGCGGCTGTGGGAGTGAATGATATAGAAGATATTGCCGTTGATGAGATTTCAAATAAAGCACGTCCTATTGTTTCTGGAATCGTAACAAATGAGGAACAGAAGGGGTTGAATACATTTATTATTATTTGGGGATTAGTTGGTGCATTTCTTATTTCGCATTATGTCTTATTCCTATTCATAACATTTCTTTCATTATCATATGTATATTCGGTGCCCCCGTTAAAGTTACGACGCATACCTATTCTTTCAACATTTCTTATTGGTCTTGCTTCATTGACAGCAGCTATGTCAGGATTTTTCTTATTGAGTGCAGATAAATCCGTTGAAGCATTTCCAGTAAAGTGGGTAGCGGCCATTGTCTTAGGGTTTACCTTCTCTGCTATTATTAAGGATTTTAAGGATATAGAAGGAGATGGGAAGGTGGGGAATATCACGCTCCCGGTTTGGATAGGGAAGCGAAGGGCACAATTAATACTTGCGCCGATTATTTCGTCATTCTATCTGTTTGTCCCTGCACTTATTCATCAGAGTACTGTTTGGATAGCGGCGATTCCATTTAGTGTCATTACGTATCTCTACATGATTCAAAAGAATTTTAATGAGAAATATATCTTCAGACTGTATTTTGCTTTTGTGATCTGTACCGCTCTATTACTTTTAATCTTATAAATATGAAACAATTAATCTTCATCTATCGAGCAAAAAGTGGTGTAATTGCGGATGTATCTGGTGCACTAAGAAAAGCGATTACAGGAAGTAGTTTGTGTAGTTTATGCAATATTACCCATGGCGTTACTACGGAGAAAGATGTATGGAAAAAATTTGTATCTACGTTAGATCATACGCCGTTTTACTATCATCTAGATGACATACCTCGAGAGATATAGATTTTTATTGATGAAAACAACATTTCTTTGCCAGTTGTTCTTGAAAGAGAAGGGGATGAATTTCATGTCATTGTTTCAGCGGATGTACTCCATGCCTGCGATGGTGCACCAGCCTGTCTGATTAAGAAGTTAAAAGAGGTGCTATAGATTGACAATATTAATGATTTGCGCTAGTATGCCTCTGCGGGATAGAGCAGTCTGGTAGCTCGTCGGGCTCATAACCCGAAGGTCATCGGTTCAAATCCGATTCCCGCAACCAAAATGCGATCTCGATGCCGAGGTCGTATTTTGTATCCAAGAAATTGTAGGATGTAAGGCAAATTCGAGTTTTTTGTCTTTCATTTGCAGGTTCAAAAATGCAAATCGGAGAATTTCACGTTTTTGTAACTTTCCTTTTTCTTCGTACATTTTTTTCGCTTGGTTAGCGAAATCTACGAGCTTTTCGCCAAGTTCAAAAAACTTTTTGTTTCCTTCGTGATGGCCGTTAATTTTCTCCAAAATTACCTCTTGCTCGGCTCGATATTTTGTTGAAAGTTCGCGATACCTGGCAGGATCGAGTTCACGATCTAGCTTGTCCTCGTACAGGTGCTCGACCCGTTTCTGCAAGTGATCATATTGCGCTTTCAAGTTTCCTAACGCTTCCTCGTGGTACGTGGATTCTTCCTGGTGTACCTCCCTTAACGCATCTTTCAGCCAATCAAAAAATTCTACATCTTCAACTTCGAGCTTACCCAAGGCGTTCACAAGCTGCACTTCAATGTCTTCTTCACGCGTATACACTTTTTTCTGCTCACAGCCCCCATGGCCCGTACAACGATAGTACGTATGTCCCTTTTGAATTTCGGCGGTTATGGCTCGACCACAAACTCCGCACTTCATTATACCTGCCAGAAGGTGACGATGCTTCGTACGCTTCACACCGTTCCGATTACGGTTGAACTTCAACTGCACCAAGTCAAACACGTGTGGCTGCACTAATCCTTCATGTACTGCGTCTGAATACTCCTTTCCATTCCAAAGAAACTTCTCCCCCGCATAAAAAGGATCCTGCAAAATTTCTGCCAACCTACTTTTCTGGATTGGTCTCCCGTGTTTCGTCTTCCATCCTTCTGAAAACAACTTTTGTCGCAGTCCAACGAGCGACAAGTCATCGTAAGCGTACAACTCAAACGCACGTTTAATAAAAGGAGCGTCTGACTTCTTTGACTTGTCTATTTTCCAAACGGCACGTTTAGAACCGTTTTTACGCACCGACTTATAGCCGCGTTTTAAATTTCCAGGATAGTGGCCGTGTAAAGCTTTCTCGATAACTCCCTTTCTGACTTCTTCCCGTAGGTTGTTAATGTATTGGCGTGCAAACACAACTTTAATGTCCCATTGGAGGATGTCCGATGACTTCGAGTCCTTATGTAAAACCAAACCATCTTTTACAAAGTGAACGAAATTTCCTTCAATGTTCCGCCAGTCGTCGATGGTAACAGCGTCTTGAAGAGACCTTGTAATACGATCTACCTTCTCAACCAAAATGTGCTTGATGTTGTGCTTCTTCACGTAGCGCATCATTTCCTGAAACGTTTTTCGTTCCTCAGTCTTAGAAGCCGATTCAGCTACCTCAAACATTCGGGCGACTTCAAAGCCAAGGTTACTTGCCTCGCCTGTAAGCAGCCTTTTTTGTGATTCAAGGGAGTACCCCTCGGTTTGTTCTCGGGAAGAAACCCGACAAGAAATTACACAGTCTTGCATACGTTTTCTATTATACAGATTTATCGTGATTGAAAGAATCAGGCGCAGGCTCCTCCAAAAGGACCGAGAAGAACTTCACATAATGATCCGCGCACACTGCTGCCTCTTCGAAACTAAAGTCTGTCCCCGTTCTTCGTTCGAGGATTATTCGCAGACGTTCAATTGTTTCGTTCGACAGCATGTGATGGGGGTAATGCGGCTACTGTTAGACTTCCTCCCAGCTCATCTTTTCGGCATACCTACCACAGGCATCGTGAACCATCTCCCACATCCGTGGGTCACAAACAATTTCATCGATCAACCAAGCGATTTCTTGATCACCCACTGCTTTTCCGTAGCGTTCACAAATATGGTCCCAGAGCGCTTCAACAAAATCGTAGCTGTAAAAATTCTGACGATCGGGGTGATCGAGATATAGTTTCCGCATTTGCGGATAATTAAGGTGGGCTAACAGCGTGCCTTCATCAGCCATTTTCACACCCTTCTTGTCTTGCTTTTCCATAGAAAAAGAAACTTATCCGACATTGTCGGTTTTATTATTGGTTCCACCCGACACTTCGGGCAAGGTTGCCTGCTCGGCTTCATCAAAGAGCCTATTAACCTCATCAAAGGCGTCTCCCGACGTTTCGGGTGAGGTATGCTCCTCCCGTTTAGAGTCTGGGAGCGCTGTCTTAAGGAGCTCTGCAGCATATGCTGATAACGCCCACCAGTCTGCTAACCCATCACCGCCTTTTCGCTGCTTAACAAGACCCAGCGCGCTGATTTCCTCCAATGCTCGGCGAGTGCTCGAAAGGGGGTAGCCAACTGTTTTGGCTACTTTTCCCGTCTCGTACTCCTCGTCCAGTCGCATCATTAAAAGAATTCTTCGTCGGACCTGTGGTATCGAATCAATACCAACCTTGAAAACCAGCTCGTAATTTTCTTCGTCCGTCGATTCATCAAGTAGAGCTAACCCTGTTGCCAACTGGAGCAATTCTTTAGCCAACCGGGTGGGGACTTCTGGATCAGGAATAAACTCAATATCTCGTGAAGACCTGCCTTCTCGAATAACGCCACTTCGTGCAAGCACACACAGGGTGGCAAGGTGTGCTATCCGCTCGTGGACTTCGTCTGAAACATCTGGGTTAGACTCAGGAATTTCAACCCCGAGAATGAACCTGGCGAATGCTTCCTGAATTTCTCTCCTCATTTTCGCCTCATCTCCAGTATTCTCAATTGCCTTCCTGGCGAGAATAAGAGCATCTTCGTGAACCAGGTGGTACTGAATGAACCGCGCGCCAAGCATCTGATGTACCGTCTGGTAACGGTCGATGATTGTCGTCACTCCCGCAATAAAACCCATTTTTCCTTTCCACTTTTTCGTCTCGCCCGTACCAAAGGGTTTCTCAATGTAGCCGTCGTAAATTTCCCTCAGTTGGCTGAGGATGGCCTGGCTCTTGTCATGATGCATGGAAAGAACTGTTGTAAAGTCCTTCATGACCATGATGGTTTTGTAAGCGTCAATTCGGTGCAGGAGGCTTGCATCTTCGCCCTTCTGTCCGCTGAGAAAAGTCTGTGGTGTTAAATCAGAAAGCGGATAAATGTGTGGGATTAAATTCAGGCCTCGAAGTAGCTCCGTCTTACTCCCACCCGAAGCACAAACAAGGAAAAGCCAAACGGGATCACCCTGAAGTTTATTGGCGAGTACCGTTGCCGCTAAAACCCTTAACACCCCCTTGTCTTTCAAGAGCAGCCACTTTTCAACCACGGAGACAAGCTCGGGAAAATTTATGGGATTACCCTGTAATGTGTCGGTTGTGCTAATAGCTGCCATTTCTTCTTGGACTTTATTAGCGATTTGTTCGGGGTCTTTCATATCATCGGTATTTAGCTGCCTCGCGGACAGCTTCAGGGAACGACATCCCTTCAATTTTCATTAAAATGGAGAATAAATCTCCATGTTCTCCGCAGCCAAAGCAGTGATAGTGCTGATCGGGATAAACGACGAAGGACGGAGTTTTCTCGTCGTGGAACGGACAAAGCCCATGGAATCGATCTCCTACCTTTCGAAGTTCTACGTACTGTTCAACAATTTCTGGCAAATCTACCGCGTCCTTGACGGCTTCCTTATCAAACTCGAAATTCGGCTTTTCGGTAAGTTGCTTACCTGTCGCTTCCTCCCACGTTCTGACCGCGCGGTTGAATTCCTTTCGAAGCTTTCGCAATTCTTCTTCAATCCACTCGGCGCGCAGCTCATGCACCCACGTTTCGTCCTCTGAAGAGCGATGAATCTTTTCGTGGCATTCATCCAAGAGTTTGCCAACCTTTGTGAGGTCCCCTGAAAGACTCAAAATCTTGTCAGACATGGATCGAGCCACGTTGTCTCGACCAAACGCATGCACCAAATCTTCCAGAGAAGTCTTTTTCAGTACCTTTTCCATACATTAGAATGGGACATCGTCCAGAGTGATGTCGTCTACATTTTTCGGTTGACCTTTTTCTCGCATAGCCTTTTTGAAATGCGTTTCACGTTGCTCCAATGCCTCCATGGCGTCTTTGAAGTAGTACGAATAGACACCGTCAATGACCCGTTTTCCATCTATGCCGTTGCGATCCAACTCTTCTCCAATAGTCTCCAACATGTAATACGCGAGACTTTCCAGCCTAAATGTCGAACCGCTGACGCACTCGTAAACGTTGTATTCAAGACTTGCGTGATATAAGTCAACGAAGCACGTATAAATGAGTCGACGTACCGCTTCTATCGGGAAGTTAAAATCGAAGCAGCTATCGTTGTCGCCAATCTGATCACCTTCTGTGTTGAAAATTAACCCTTCCTCTCCACTAAGTGGAAAAGCTCTGATTTTACGTTGCGGCACACGTTCGTCTGATTTTTGGTCGGACATATTTGCTGAATTTACGAGTTAATAGACAAAAAATTCCGTACTTCTCAGGGTTTCTTGGACGGAACCCCGGGAAATACGGAAATCTTTGTCCAAGACATGGACACGCAAAAAACCCGCCAACTGGCGGAGTCCATTTCTGAACTCAGCTAGTTGACGGGTTATTCTACGCGCACCCTGCGCAAGTTGTTAAAAGTAACTTACCACATTATGAATTGAGGTCAAGATCAAACCTGTGAATAACACTGGTCACTTACTTTCGATCCGTTTTATTAAGCAGCATTTTAACTGCACGAATTTTCTTACGCGGTAAAGTGCCGCTGATGTCATCAAAACACTGTTGGTACTTCTTCAATAAAGCGCTAATCTTAGGATGTCGTTTGTGGGCCATTTCTCTTGATCGCTGTTCGTCTTTATCCTCATTGGTCCTGATTCTATGTATCACTTTGCCCAACATCAGGTCTAAAAATTTCATTCGTCTTTCCAGCTCGACAAAAACATACAAATCTTCCACGGTGACTTCTATTGTCTTGTCTGCGGATAGTTTTCGTCTCAGCGAATAAAGAAAATTCTTATTTGAGGTATAGAAGTCCTTGTATTCTATCAATTGGTTTTCGATATCCTTGATGCTTTTTGGTCGCTTTGCTTTCACAATTTTTCGCCAACTATGACCGTAATGAAGTACGAGTCGCTGCACGCTTTTGGGTTTTTGTCCTGCCATAAGAATCATTGACACTTGGAGAGTATTTGGATACAGTTTCAGCCGAGTTACCCGTTCTGTCAATACCTTTTCAGGATTCGATAGACGGCTTATACTATCAATACAATTGCCTAACCCCTCCATTGAGGGCACGGCACAACACATACGCGAATAGAGATGGTCTCTCGACCGGCACTTATTCGCGTATGGCCGTACGCCGCAGGGCTACGGGGTAGCTTTCGAAAGATCGCTGCCGTCGGTTCGGGGGACCTTTTGTGTTGCTCGAATCGGCCATCTAATAAATCCATACGCGAATCATATGAAAGAGAAAAAACCTCTCTACAAGCGATGGTGGTTTTGGGCCATTGCTGTTTTTATTTTGTTCATTATAATCATCGGCTCTAGCGGCGGTGATACTTCCACCGATAGCGGATCGAGTGGCGATGAAGCCACCTCTGCTCCAACCGAAGAACAAGTTTCCTATGGTCTCAACGACGAAGTTACAGCAGGAGACGTCAAGTGGATCGTCACAGACGCCTACACGGCCGAAGTGCTCGATGGTGCATTTACTGGCAAGGAAACAACACAGGGTAAGTTCGTTGTGGTGAATGTTACTGTTGAAAACCTTGGCAAGGACATGAAGTCCATGACAAGCCTTGACTTGAGGGATAATCAAGGACGTGAATACACAAGTTCCGTAACAAGTTTTAAGAACCTTGGAGCAGAACAGCTCTACATTCTTGAAAACTTGAACCCAAACCTCCCATACACGTTCGCAGACGTCTACGAAGTACCAAAAGACGCAGAAGGGTTTACTTTGCGAGTGGGCGACTTGTCACTCTTTGGAAACAAGGAAGCATTTGTAGAACTTGGGTTCTAGGGTATGTCTGCCAAAAAAGACGGGGCAAACTTGACTGGTTTGCTCGTCATAAGGTTGCCACAGGGGTGATGATTCTGTTCGTCTTGTCGCTGCTTGGAACGATAGGATCGTTATTCGAAGAATCAACAACCCCTGCTCCGCAGGAAGTTGAGACCACAGAAACAGCTCCTGCTCCAACAACACCAACGAGCACATCCCGACCAACGACGACTGTCACACCAATAGAACCACCTCTTGCATTCACGTTCGTTGAAGAATACGCCATGAGCCGTGGTGATTACGGATACAAAATAGACGTTGGGTCAGGCCACACGAAGGAAGAAGTGTACGAACTTGCTGATTACCTGCAAAACAATTACGTCGAATACAAAGACGGGCAAAAGCAAAAAATCCGAGCAACAGGCACTGGCTCCATCCTACGGGCCGTGACAATCATTGCTCCGTATCCAAGTGACTCAAACGCGACTCGGCAAACGATTTACGTTCAGGAAGAATCGATACAGGGCGTTTGGTTCAAGTAGTCACAAAACCACGGCGTCCAACCGTGGTTTTGTATTACTCCTCAGGAGCTGCATGCTTGGTAAATTCGATGTTGCAGCTATTGTGTTCTTTGCACCAAGCTTCACACTTTTCAGCCCATTCTTTTGTTTTGTACCGAAAACCACATTCTTCGCATTGAAAGAAAATCTCCTTTTCTTGTTCGATCTGCTTGACCATACAAGGACATGTTAGCACAAACAGAAACACGCCTCCACGACGAGTCACGAGAACGTGTCTCTGTCGCACAGGGCGTGTGCGAGATGATGCCGATCAGCAGCCGCCGTAGGTGCGGGCGAACTGCCGGTTCAGGAGGCGCTTGGCGAACAACGTGCCATAGTGCCCCGCCTGCTCGGTTCCCCAGATCCCCACGAACATGCTGCCGAAGATCCCCCCGTAGAGGATGGCCAACATGAGCGCGACGGGTGGGATGACGTTGGGTCCGTAGACGTAGTACACCGTGTTCACGATGGCGACCACGATGCCGTAGCCGGCGAGGCACGACAGGAGGGTCACGGGAACGAACGAGTTGCCGATGATGTCGTTGACGGTGTTGAGCGTCTTCCGCTCGTCGAACTGCCAGCGGTTCAGCGACCACTCGATCAGGCGATCGGCGAACATGATAATGAAGGAGCGCATTGGAATCTCCAGAATATTGTCGGCTTTCCCTGCCGTAGGGGTCTAAAATGACATCTAAATATAGCACAAAAATGGCCTTTTGTCAAGGCCTTTTGGCTAAAATTAGGCATTTTATAGCCATTTTCCTGTTTAGTGTTATACTATTTGTTGAATATCTTTTTAAGAAACTATATTTATGAGTACTGAACATAAAGATGGAGGACCTAGACCAGAAGAGCTGGAGGCGTACGAAAATGCTGAGACTGTCCTTATGGAACAGGAATCAGCAGAACAGGCAGCTACAAGAGAAAAGCAAGAGCAATTTGTAGATGCCTTAGAGGAAAACCCTGAAATGACCGAGGCGGCACAAGAAGATGTCGCGACTGCGGTAAACGAACAAGTAATGACAGAAGACCAGCGTGCAGCCCTCGCCGAGGTTGCCGAAGGTCTGGCCAGCACGCAAGCCCTTCTTGAAAGTGGTGCAGACGTAGACTCTCAAACCATGATTGAGAATATTTTGAAGGAGCGTTACGATGTTACTTTGCAAGAAGTGCTTACCGCATTCAAGCCAACAAAACTAGAATACATTAACCCCTACGTTGCCGTACCACAAGAAGCGGCTGTTTGGGGAGTTGCAAAAGCTTTCGGGATCGAAATTCAAGACATGCCGTTAAAGAAAAAGGCAGAAGTTCGTTGGAAATTGGGAGGCGACGTCCTGAAAGTGCTTGGACTCGCTATGAGGTTTATTCCAGCAGTACAGGCTGGCGCAGCTCCCGTTGGTATGGCAGGTGAGGTAGTGGGACGCATGGGAAAATCAATGGAAAAAGTAAATGCCGATCCAAAAGCAACAAATTACGATGTTGCGAGAGAACTTACATTAGCTACTCTGCCACGTGATGAGAAAGGTGCAATCGATATGGATGCAACAAAGGGGATGATAGCAGAAGTAGGTGGGTTGATGGTTGGTCAAGAGGTTGGAGATGAAGACGTCGATTATCTTTTGCAAGAAATTGGGGGGAGTTTAGCCGAGGATCCAGATTCACTGATTGAAGCATTAAAGAATTTTGATGTCATTGTTCAAGAGCAAAAAGCTGCATAACAACCAATATATGCCTGAACGAAGAGAAAACACGCCACCGTTCACCGAGATGGTAAAAGTGGAGACGCAGGAACAAGAACTCACAACCTACATGGAAAGAGTGCGAGCTGCCAAGTCGACAATTGAAGAGATTAAAAGTGATCCAGATCTTGTTGAGGGTAAGGATGCCGCTTTGAGAACGGTTATCAACACAGCAATTTCTATTGCAGATACCGTTCCAGGATTTGGTGAACTTGCATCATGGGGGGCTGATTTAGCAAAAGTTTGGGCTCGTTATGATTATGAAAAACGACGTGAAGACGCTGTGAAGAATGGTGAAGACCCCGACGAAGTGGAGTTGAGCAAAATTGACTTAACGCCTGACGTTTCTGTGAAGATCGCCGTTCTAACTGAATTGTTAGAACTTTTAACTGGAGGTCTCGTTCCTTCACATGCAATTGAAACGGGCCTGCAATTGAAAGCAGATTGGCCAAAACTTAAGAAGGCCGCTGAGAAGTTACAAGTTGAATACCGAAAACAACTTCAACTAAGCCTCGAAGAACGAGAGGCTGCAGACGTTTTAGATGTAGAATTTATTGAAGTAACGCAAAACGAAGTATGACGCCGCAAGAAGCCATTGAAATTCTGATTCAGAAATCTAGTATCAACGAGAAGCAGAAGCAAGAACTAATTGATGCAGCCGAGAAAATGGACGAGCAAGGTATAAAGAGCCTTGCCAAGGCACTGGAAGCAATGCACAACCAAGAGGCGGAAGCCGTCCAGGAAGCAATGAAAAATATTGATCAGTTGCTCGAAACGGGAGCCGACACGC
>CAYWYQ010000004.1:0-50712 GCA_964462325.1 uncultured Gammaproteobacteria bacterium
TTCATGATTTATCCGGATCAGGTCAACCAATGATTGTTGATACGGTCGATCGATTAAGTGCGCTCGGTGATCCAGTTATTGTTACTGGCAAGCATTTAGAATCGACAACAATGACCATACTGCATCGCATGGGGCGCATGGATGTATCGGTGCTTGTTGAACCTTCTTCAAAAGATACGGCTGCAGCGATAGCGCTTCTTACAAAATATGCACTCGAGCAAGGGGACGATACAATGGTAGGAGTCTTTCCTGCGGATCATGTTATTGAACACGATGATATTTTTGAATACACAGTAAGAAAGTCGCTAGATACAGCGAATGAAAAACAAGCGGTTGTAACGATAGGTATTGTGCCACATTATGCAGCAACATCTTTTGGATACCTTCAATTGACTGACTTGGATAGCGAAGTAAAGAAGGTAAAGACATTTATCGAAAAGCCGAATAAGGAAAAGGCGGAAGAATTATTACGGAAAGGAGATGTTGTTTGGAATGCGGGTATGTTTATCTTTCCTGCACGCGTGATGAAAAAGCTCTTCGAGCAGTATATGCCAGATATGTGGTCTGCAATTCTTGAGGCTGATACGGAGGAAGAATTAGTACAAGTATTCGATGCGATAGAAGGGAAGAGTATCGATTATGGCATTATGGAAAAGGCAGGGAATTTACTTTGTATTCCGGCTGAATTTGGTTGGAAGGATCTGGGAAGTTGGGAGGATATTGTGGCAAGAAAAGGAAGTACGGATAAACTTGTTCAAGTACATGCGCAAAATGGGACATTTGTACATATGCACCCTATGCAAAAAACGGCTGTAATTATTGGAATGGATGATGTGATTGTGGTCGACACACCAGATGCATTGCTTGTTATGAAGTCTGGAGAGGGGCAAAATATGAAGAAAGCGGTGCAAGAATTAAAACAGGAATCAAGCACGCAATTAGAGGAGCATCGATTTGAAGAAAGGCCTTGGGGAAGATTTGAAGTTTTGCTCGACACGCCGTCCTTCAAAAGCAAAAGACTCATTTTATTACCGGGAAAAAAACTGTCGTATCAAAGACATGAAAAACGGAAAGAACATTGGACGATTACGAAAGGGAAAGGAGTTGTTTTGCTAAATGGTGTTGAAAAAGAGGTCATAGCAGGGGACAATGTAACTATTCCTCCCGGAATGAAACATCGTCTAGGAAATGTGTCGAGCGAACCTCTGGAATGGATCGAGGTTCAAACGGGGAGTTACTTTGGCGAAGACGATATTGAACGATTCGAAGATGATTTTGGAAGGGTGTAAGGCGCATGGACCCAGGCAAAACGTTTTTCAGAAAGAGGGCGCAACAGATGCTGCGCACGAGAGGTTACGAAAAATCAATGCGAAACGCGCTTCCTTGATCAGAGAACCCAAGTGATAAGTACATCCTGTGCACTTTAGGTCGTGAGTGTCTACTGGTGGCAATCAATTTGTAACACCCATTATTTTTTGAGGCGTCAATTACCTTTCTAACAAGAGAAGTTCCGTAACCACGACCACGGGCAGATTCCTCTATGAACACATCTTCCATTAATCCAAATGGTTGATCATGTAAATCATTGTACATGATGTAGAGGAATGCATGGCCTACTTCATTATTACTGTTGTCGAATATACCGAATCTAATGCCAGTACACTCAGCATCTTTCTGAACGATTTCCATGGGTATCTCCTAGGATAAAGGTCTGGGTTTTAGTCCCTTTCTGAAAAACGTTTTGTAAAAGAGCGATATGAGCAGAGGTTTTCAAGTTGTAGAGCGAGCTGTAACCGTGCAGAGGAATAGGGTATCATGAATCAGTAATCTAATTCATAGTTTGGAAAGCCTCGTGATTCTAAGCCCTTCAGCAGCCTTTGAAGCACATCAGCATTTAATGTATCAGTTTGAATGTGCTTCTTCAGCTTCTCGGGATTGTTATTGAGGTAGGAAGCTGTTCCTTCTAAATAGTTTGTCCATTCCGTATCCCATCCTTTCTTTGAAAGGCTTAATGCTTCATCTAGTAATTCTAAAACTTCAGAAACATCACCACTCTTCAAAAGCTTACTTTGCAGCACATGAAAGAGTTCAAAACTTAAAGCATGATAGTAATCTGCTTCATACTCACTTCCAATGAATGAAGATTCTTTCGCTTTAAGTTTATCATAACATTCCTGTGCATGAATACGATCTGCAGTACTTTGGTCAAGTGCATCAATTTCATCAAGAAATGTTTTAAGTTCCTCGGATTTTAGCTCAGATTCTTGTTTAGGTATATCTGACTTTTTTTCTCTCATAGTGTTGTATAATTTCTTTACGCTCAATTTTTCAGTATATAAGATGTTGTGCGTATATCTTAATACGCACTTTAGTATCTAACTACAAAGATGAAGCACCTTCTTGCAATGCATCCATGAAATTATTGAATTTGTCTTGAAAACTCTCACCGGAAATTTCAACCAAGTTTGGATGAACGCTCCAAATATCGCGCGTTTTCAAACTTCTAGCTAATGCCGTTTTATAATCCTCATAACGCACAGGATTATTCAGGACTTTTGCTTCATATATTTCTTGCGGCGGTAAATCGAACCAAAAAACCTTATCATAACGCAGAACCTCGTTTTTTACATCGATTCCAGTAAGTTCTTCATATTCACTCTGACCGCCGGGCAAATAGGCGATTCCGTCCAAAATTCCTCGATCTGCGACAACAAAATCTTTCCCGAGTTCCTTGGCGCGTATGAGTGAAAGGTCCTCGGCGAGCATTTGCTGCCTTGCGAGTAAATGCTGAAAGCGTCTTTGAATTTCAGGGTTTTCAAATTCTTTCCCGAAAATTTCATGTTCACGTAAAATCATGGTCGCCGCTTCCGGAACAACAAAAATATGATCATGCATTTCACGAAGCCATCTCGATGTCTTCGTTTTTCCAGAACAAGGTCCTCCGGTGATTGTATAGAGTTTCAAGGAATCTGACATATGTGCATTTTAGCACTTCAGGGTCATTGCACGTATCCACAGAACGATTTTCGAAAGAGATTGAGAGTAAAACGGTTGACATGAAGGGAAAAATCAGGCACAATTCCGGCGTCTATGAAGATGTTTACCTTAAAACAACGTTTCACGATTTGGTCGACCGCATTAGGGTCACTTCTCGTATTTGGTTTTATAGGTTGGGGGCTGGATCGGTTATTCAATTCCTGGCCAATCATATTCGTTATTGCAATTTTATTGTCATTTCCTGTAGCAATTGCGGTGGTAATCAAGCGTCTTCAGCCTGTCATAAAGGCAGATCTTGAACGATTAGAAAAAGAGATGAAGAATTAGTATGGATATTTCATTAGCAGCAAGAGTACTCTTTAACATCGGACCACTTCCGATAACAGATGCCTTTCTTGGTGCTGTTTTAGTTTCAGCAACACTGCTATTCTTCTCTATTGCAGCAACGCGTAAGTTCTCATTGATTCCAACGCGAATTCAAATGGTGCTCGAACTGATTTCAGAGTATCTTCTTGAACAGCTTGAACAGGCATTTGGATCAAAAACAGAGGCGCGAAAATTCTTCCCGCTCATCATGACGCTATTACTTTTTATCGTGGTAGCAAATCAATTTACGCTCATCCCGCTCATATTCGAAATTACCTACAATGGATTCGATGTACTGCGCCAACCGACTTCTGACTTAACGGGGACATTGGCACTTTCCATTATGGTCGTTGTTTTGTCTCATATTTTAGCAATCAGAATTTCGCCACTTCGGCATTTGGGGAACTTCCTCCCATTTCACAAATTCCTTAAGATAAGAAGTTTCGGAGAGTTCTTTAATGCCTGCGTAGACTTGTTTATAGGTGTACTGAATATTATCGGAGAATTCGCAAAAGTTGTTTCACTGGCTGCGCGTCTATTCGGAAATGTCTTTGCGGGGAATGTCATGGTTGCGGTTATTGCCGGACTTGCCGCATTTACGCAGTTTATTGTACCAATTCCATTTATAGCCCTTAGCGTCTTTTCTGGATTCATTCAGGCATTCGTCTTCATGCTTCTTAGTATGCAATTCATTGCTATGACGATTGAAGGCGCAAAGCCAGAAATGGAAGAAGCAATCGCATAGGTTGACGCCTAGCAGGGCTTGCGAGCCTTGTATGATGTCAATCTGTTCAGACTGACAGTGCAAGTGATTTTCGGTCACTTACACGAATGTATAACTTATTATTAATTAATGAGGCTAGGAAGATTCGATGAATTGTTAGAGAAAAATGAATGACGAAGCGAGGCATACTTGAAAGGTATGTTGAGTGAGGAATGATATTTTTCTACTGACAAGGCGCGAATCTAACAGCCGAATATTGTTTATGGATATTGAAGCAGCACGTTTACTAGCCGCCGGCCTTTGTATGGGTCTAGGGGCTATTGGTCCGGGAATTGGTGAAGGTATTGTGGCAGGTCGCACACTTGAAGCGATTGGTCGGAACCCTTCAATGATGGGGAAATTATTCCCTAATATGATTGTTGCAATGGCTATTACTGAGTCAACAGCGATCTACTCTTTGGTTATCGCTCTTATTATTCTTTTCGTAGCATAGTTTTCTATGGATGCTCTCGCAAATCTCGGAATTGATGGTTGGAGCATAGTGCTTTACTTGGTGAACTTTGGTGTCATCCTTTTTGTGCTACATAAATGGGTGTATACACCTCTTTTGAAGGTCATTGATGAACGGCGTGAACAGATTCGGAAAAATGTAAATGAGGCAGAAATGCTGCGAAAAAATTTCGAAGATGTTGCCGCAAAGCAGAAAGAAGAAAATGAAGCATATATTGCGGAAAATAAAGCAAAGATTGCCGAGGCTCAAAAATTTGCCAAGCAAGGAGCGCGAGAAATCATTGCCGACGCTGACGCAAGACGTGAAGCAATGCTTGCAGAAACAATGGCGCAGGTAGAAGTGCTTAAATCTGGAGTCATTGAAGGTGCTGAATCAGAAATGAAAGATCGAATTAAAAAAATTGTTCTTCATGTTTTGCAGAATACCGTGCCTGAAAAAGCGGTAAAGCAGAGCGTAGAAGATGCAGTAAAGGTTGTTGCAAAATAGATATGATCACCGACATACTTGGAGCAATTCTTTTTGATAGCGCAACAGTCGCAAATGTGGACGATTTCTTTTCAAAGAAAGCGCGCATGCGTAGTTCGCTCATCAAAGAACAGCTTGGGACATATCCACGTCCACTTCTTGCGTATCTTGAAACCGTTTCAAAAGAACAGTTTACACAAGATGCAAGCATCCTTTTGCCTATCGTGAGTGCAAAAGTTTCGATTATGTCGGATGGTGCGGCGGTTATGGGGAATAAACTCGTGAAAGCATTCATAGCATTTTTAAAGAATGATCTTGTGAAGATGGATACGAATGGAAATACGATGCTTCATAAAACGCTGAAAGGATTTGAAGGAGAAGGTATGTCAGGGAAGATGCTGAAACGAATACTAATTCGTGAAGCTCAGTCAGTACTTCTGCATGTAGAAGGAGAAGAATCTGCAACCGTTCAACTTGCAACAGATTTGAGCGAAACAAAATTAGCAGCATTAACCGAAACACTTTCTGAGCAAGGAGGAATTCCGCAGTTTATTATCAATGAAGAACTCATTGGGGGAATGCGACTCTTTAAATCAGGTACATTGCGGGACGCAAGTTGGCGTGCACGCGTCAATACATTATTTAGTGCGATTGGGTAAGTCGGAAAGTACTTACTACGAACTACTTACTACTTACTTTTGCAAATAGAAATATGGAAACGAAGGATTTACGAAATTTTTTCACGGCTCTAGACTCTGCGATTGGTTCTGCGGAGCAGGCAGACAGTGAAAAGAAAAATGCAGGAATTATTCGAAGTGTGAAGGACGGCGTTCTTCATATTTACGGACTTTCTGGTCTTAAAATGGGAGAAGTAATTACCGTGGAAGGGAGCGATACACGCGCACTGGTGATGGAACTTGATGGCAGGAATACCTATGCGGTATTACTTGTGAATGATACAACCGTTAAAGAAGGACAGGCCGTGTCTACAACAGGGGAATTCCTTGGCGTTTCTGTGTCAGAAGATATGCTCGGTCGTGTGATTGATCCACTTGGAATGGCAATTGACGGGGATGCGAAAATCAAAAAAGGAGAATTGATGCCTATGGAACGCATCGCTCCAGGTGTAATGACACGAGAACCTGTTTCAGAACCTGTACAAACGGGAATTGTGAGTATTGATTCAATGATTCCGGTTGGGCGCGGACAGAGGGAACTTATTATTGGTGATCGTCAAACAGGAAAAACAACCGTTGCAATTGATACCATTCTGAACCAAAAAGGTCAGAATATGGTTTGTGTCTATGTAGCGATTGGTCAAAGAGAATCTAGTACCGCATCTGTCGTAGAGACATTGCGTGCTGGCGGAGCTCTTGATTACACGATTGTAGTGAATGCAGGAGCGTCGAAATCAGCGGTATCTCAATTCCTTGCACCCTATGCAGGAACGGCAATTGCTGAATACTTTTTAGGAAAAGGTCAGGATGTACTTGTGGTGTACGATGATCTTTCAAAGCATGCAGTTGCGTACCGTGAACTTTCACTCTTGCTTCGTCGTCCACCAGGCCGCGAGGCATATCCTGGAGATGTATTTTACTTGCATTCACGTCTTCTTGAACGCGCCGTGCGACTTAATAAGGAGAATGGAGGAGGAAGTATTACGGCACTCCCTATTATTGAAACGCAAGCGGGAGATGTTTCTGCTTATATTCCAACGAATGTTATTTCGATCACGGATGGACAGATTTTCCTGGAATCTCGTTTATTTGCAAGCGGGATTCGTCCAGCGATCAATATTGGTATTTCTGTATCTCGTGTCGGTGGATCTGCACAAACAAAGGTGATGAAGAAGGTTGCCGGAACAGCAAAGCTTGATTTGGCGCAATACTATGAATTGGCAGCTTTCTCTCAATTCGCGTCAGAATTAGATGAAGCAACAAAGAAGCAGCTTACTCGAGGTGAGCGTGTGCAGGAAGCGATGAAGCAAAAAGAAAATGCACCATATGAATTGTGGCAGGAAATTATTGTCTTGCGCGCCGCAACATCTGGATTCCTTGATGCATCAGATGCGAATGACGTGCAAGGACTTATTGCTCAGTTATTGCAACATATTGCCGCAAATGAAGGTGGGCTTGTAAAGAAAATTACAGAAGAAAAAGCTCTAACAGATGAAATAAAAGAAATGCTTGATAAGGCCATTGAAAGTGGCGTAAAGGCATTAACGAACAAATAAACTAAATTCGTCATTCTTGTGAAAGTAGGAATCTAACGCCACCTGTCATCTCGAGTGAGTTCCACGAACCGAGAGATCTACTAAGTAGATTTCTTCACTCGCTGAGCTCGGTCGAAATGACAATCAACGCTGGATCCCGGATCGGAGTCCGGGATGACAAAAGTCTATGTCATTAATTGAAATTAAAAATCAGATCAAATCGACGAAAAATACGCGTAAGATCACGAAAGCGATGCAGCTCGTTGCGGCGAGTAAAATGAAACGTTTTCAGGGGATTGCGGTGCAGGCGAAGGAATTCTCTCGAGGACTGCTCGCGACATTTGAGCTCACGAAACGTACCGTTGCCGATACAGCATACGGAAAAGGCATGGGTTATAAGCACCTGTTTGTGCTCGTAACGTCGGATAAAGGGTTATGCGGGGCGATGAATGCGAAGTTGATTCGTACGCTCTACGCCTCGGAAGAGTGGAAAAGTATCCCAGACGATAAGCGGACATTGATAACGGTTGGTCGTAAAAGTACAGAATCGGCTCGTGTACAAAGTATTCCGATGCATGAATCATTCACGAATGTACCGGAAGACATGACACCACTTGATGCTCTGATGATCGTAGATGACATTCTCGAGCTTTGGGATAGCGGCGAGTATGCAAAAGTACATATGATTTCTCCTTGGTATGTGAATGCCTTTACCTTCTTCGCTCAGAAAAAGACCTTCCTTCCACTGACGGATGAAATGCTAGAAGAACATCTAAAGGATCCTGAAACAGGGGAGATAAAGCAAAAGAAGCATGAAACCGATGCCGCATACTTTGAACCGAGTCGCGATGCAGTAACAGAGGCACTCGCATTACAGATTTTACAGAGTTTGTTCATTGAAGCCTTTTATCAATTAAAAGCAACAGAGTATTCCAGTCGTATGGTTGCCATGAAAAAGGCAACAGATGCGGCGGATGATCGCATCGAAAGTTTAACAGCAAAATTCAATAAAGCGCGGCAAGCGGCTATTACACGGCAGCTTGCAGAGCTTGCATCAGCAAGCGACGCGATGAGTAGTCAAAATACATATGAAGTCTTCGAAATCTAAACCTAAAGGAGTTATCACAAGAATCGCTGGTGTAGTGATTGATGTGTTCTTTGAATCACATACACCAAATAAATATGCCGCTCTTCATGTAGAAGGTCCAAATGGGACACTTACACTTGAAGTACAGGCGCATATTGGAGATGGGGTTATGCGAACTATTGCCATGAGTACGACAGATGGACTTTCTATAGGACGAGAAGTGATTGATACATTGTCACCTATTTCTACTCCGGTAGGAGAAAAAGTCCTTGGACGAGTATTGAATGTAACTGGTGATGTAATTGACGGAGGCGCAAGTCTTGCAAAGGTAGAGAAGAATCCTATTCATGCAGATGCTCCTTCTTTTGATGAACAATCTGGGAAAGCGGAAATTTTTGAAACAGGTGTAAAGGTTGTTGATCTTCTTGCTCCGTTTACAAAGGGTGGAAAAACAGCTCTATTCGGTGGTGCGGGTGTTGGAAAAACAGTGATCATGCAAGAAATGATTCACAATGTTGCGATGGCTCATGGCGGATATTCCGTTTTTGCTGGTGTTGGAGAACGTACACGAGAAGGGAATGATTTGATTAGAGAAATGGAAGAATCTGAAGTAATCGATAAGGTAGCGATGGTATTCGGACAGATGAATGAACCACCAGGAGCTCGTATGCGCGTGGCATTAACAGGATTGACGATTGCAGAAAAATTCCGAGACGATGGAAAAGATATTCTGATGTTTATCGACAATATGTTTAGATTTACGCAGGCAGGGGCGGAGGTTTCTGCTCTTATGGGACGACTTCCATCTGCGGTAGGGTATCAGCCAACACTTGCGACAGAAATGGCAGCATTACAAGAACGTATTACCTCAACGAAGACTGGATCGATTACATCAATTCAGGCGGTATATGTACCAGCAGATGACCTTACTGACCCAGCTCCAGCAACGACATTCTCTCACTTAGACGCGACGGTTGTTCTTTCAAGAAACCTTGCATCTATGGGATTATATCCGGCCGTTGATCCTCTTGATTCAACATCAAATGCATTGAAGGAAGCGATTGTTGGAGAAGAACATTATCGCGTAGCGAATGAAGTACGGGAAATGCTACAGAAGTATAAAGAATTACAGGATGTCATTGCGATTCTTGGAATGGATGAATTGTCTGATGAAGACAAATTGACCGTTGAACGTGCGCGAAAGATTCAAAAATTCTTTACACAGAACTTCTTTGTTGCAGAACAGTTTACAGGAACGCCGGGACAGTTTATTTCTCGTGAAGACACGATTAAGGGGTTTGCTGGAATACTCGCAGGAGAATATGACCATATTCCTGAACAGAATTTCGCCTACGTTGGAACGATTGAAGAGGTTATTGAAAAATACGAAGCTTCTAAAACTGTCGCTTGAAAATTGGTATACTTTTAACTTAGTTTATCAAGTCTTTCCTCGCCGTACGTTTCAGTACGCCTGCGTCAGACCCTCAAACTGCGTCAAAATTATATCCAATTTTCTGTGCGACCGAGGTCTGAACTGACGCTCTCGCACGTTCCAAATTAAGGTACTGACTGAATCAATGCGACTTAAGGTCCGATCTCTCGCTTGATGTGCCGACCTTTCGATACATCCTAAGGTGCGGACCTCTTTCAGAGGTAACGACCTTAGGGCAGGTAACGCGTGTTAAGTTGCTAAAAGCTAGCTTGTCGTCATTTCGACCGAATGAAACACATCTCCGTCATTTCGATCGAATGAAGTGAGTGGAGAAATCTACTTAACGAGATGCGCTAGATTCCGGGTCAGGCCCGGAATGACAGTTTGTACTGAAAGCTAAAGAGCTAATTCGCTAATTGCTAGACTACTCTTCGACTACTCTCTACTCCCTACAACCTACCCCCTAATCGGCTAATCGCTACCCCCTACAACCTACTCCCTACAACCTATTTATGTCACAAACAAAAACATTTAACTTCACATTACTCGCTCCTACAAAGGAGTGGTTTTCGGGACCGGCGGATTCAGTACATTTCTCTACCAAGTCCGGGGAGATGGAAATTCTTCCAGAGCATGTCTCACTAGTAGGTATTATTGATTTTACGATTGTAAAAGTACGAAAGAATGGTCATGTGGATGAGTTTTTGGTGCGCAGCGGTGCGGTATCGATTGACCCAGAAGGAAAAGAGGTTCGCATGCTTGCACAAGATGTTCAGGACCGGAAGAGTATGGATAAGAAGAGTCTGAAGGAATATCTCACATTCGTAGTAGATAAACTAAAAAAACCGGAAGAACTTTCAAAGTATCAAATCAATTTCTTGGAAGATACAAAAGTCGGATTAGAAAAATCATTCGAAATTTTGAAACAAAATTAAACAGCTGAAAGTATGTTATACTGCATATATGTGAGGTTGAAACCATGGATATTTTTTGCGTACCTTGTGCTGCTCATTATTATGGCATTTTCTTTTGGCGCCTTACTTCGTTCTGCGGACTCATTAGAAACACTTGCAAGTATTGGGCAACGTTTTGATTATACGGTTTACCCGACCTATTCTCATGGGCCGTATCCACAATCCTTTTTTGATAAAGCATATAATGAAGCAGGAGAGCAAGATGCAACAAATGCAAAAACAGGTATTGTAGCGCATCACCTTGTTGTCCCTGAATATATAGCCGAGGTCATGGGCTTGATGAGTGATACGAAGGCAAAAACGGTAGTATTAATAGGTCCAAATCACTTTCGTCAAGGAATTTCAAGGGCACAAACGACGATTGGAACATGGACGACACCTTATGGTGATATACAAACGGAGGGGAGTGAAATACAGGAGTTAACAGATCGACTCACATTTCTTTCAGAAGAACCAGTTTCATTTGAAGTCGAACATTCAATCGCTGCACTCACGCCATTTGTTAAACGATCCTATCCGAATGCTCGATTAGTACCAATAATCGTTGATGAAAGCATGAGCGAAGAAGAGTCGATTGAGCTCGCGAATGCAATACAGGATATATTTGGAGATGCGGTCGTATTCGGTAGTATTGACATGTCTCATAATTTACCTCAAAACGTTCAGGAATTTCACGATGAAATCACTTCTCGTTCCATCGCAAAAGGTTCATTAGATTTTGATTTGGAAATCGATTCGAATGCAACAATGCGGACATTGTTTGCGTTAAATGAACTGCGAGGTACACAAAAATGGAATGAAATTTATCATGGCAGTTCAATTGGTTTGGGGTATGCGAATACTTGGCGAGACAATGTAAGTTACTTTATGGGGAATTTTACGGAAGGTGACCCCGTTCAGGATGATTTTATATCCCTACATATCGTAGGGGATATTATGCTTGATCGAGGGGTACGTAAGCAGATTTTGGAACATGGCATAGAGTATCCATGGGCGGAGATGACGCGTTTTCTTGCAGGGACACATCTTACGGTTGGGAATTTAGAGGGTACTGTAAATGAACAGCAAAGTACCTATACCTATAATCCACCATTTAGATTTGTCTTCGATCCTACCTACGTGGAAGAAATGGCAAAACATATCGATGTTGTAAGTTTGGCAAATAATCACTCGGCAGATGTCGGGGCGAGCGCTGGCCAGGAAGAGACTCGAAAATGGTTAGACGATATCGGCATACCATATTTTGGTGCATGGGAAACGCCAGATCCGGTTTATGAAACAATGATAGAAGGGGAGCAAATAGCAATAATTGGCTATCACCAGTTCAGGCCAAATATAGAGAGAATGAAAGAAGTGATACAAGAACAAAGCGAGGCGGGGAAATTTGTCATGGTACTGCCGCATTGGGGGAATGAATATATCCATGCTCCTCAATACAATCAACAGATTCTTGCGCAAGAAATGCTTGATGCGGGCGCCGACATCATTCTAGGAGGGCATCCACATGTTGTGCAGGGTATTGAAGAGGTGGATGAAAGACTCGTGCTCTATTCGCTGGGTAATTTCATCTTCGATCAACAGATTCCGGAAACATGGCCGGCGGTAACAGTAGGAATGATCATAGATACAGAAGGGATTGAGTTACATTTACTACCTGTAAATACGCGCTATAGCCAACCGGTGCCGCTAAGTGGTGAGGAAGCGGATCAAGTCTTGGAACGGATTGCGGATAGTTCAGACGAACACCTAAAAGAACAAATATTAAATGGAATAATACACGTTACATATGATTGATAAAAATAGTGTCGTGCAAGCATCGCGGAATGATAAAATCGTTATTTTCATAATCTCCATAAGTATCCTGCTTGTCGTGGGAGCATTTATTGCGGGACTATTGCTAGATACATCTGAAAATGGTGTAAATGTGGATACAGATGCAACCGAGGAAACACTTTCTGAAGAAGTAACAGCTGATGAAGAGGGTGAGGAGCCGGCAGAAAATATTGTTAATGTGGAATACGGAATAAAGGAATTAACTATTAACTGGTATGCGGCAGAAGACCGAATCCATGTACCTCCGCATGCTGGATTATTGCAATTGTATACATCGCAAATTGATGCGAATACAGCTGAAATTACGGCAATAGAGCTTGGGTCTATTTCCGGTGGAAAATATGACGGCGGAACGTTGCAATTAAATACCATGCATACAGGAGGAGTTGGTAGCTGGAATGTGCGCGAATATTCAGTTCATTACGATGAAAAAGAAGTGATTTTGGATAAATATGGGACCGTCATCGGAAGCTTCAAAGGTTATGCCGTGCATGATTCTTCTATGGATATTTTGGTACATAAACTTGGCACAAATGCTGGTGCGGAATTAACATTTGATGTAGGTGCATTCATTCCTGAGTTTGATTATGAAATGAATATAGCTTCAAACAACGGAGTTGATCTTGCATTTAGAGGAATAGGTAGTGTATCTACCGACGCAGCTGGCGATGCTGGAAATGTAGTTTTTGCTGGAGGGCATACGTATATTATGGCAGAAAATGGTCAATATTTTTACCGTATTCGTGAAGATGACATGATGGTGACCTACTCTCTTGATATTCCATTTTTAGAGAATGACGGGGAAGCATTGCATACTCCGGCATTCTACTGGATAGATTCAGGAGAATCGGTATGGAATGCGAAACAGTACAGTTCTGCCCGTCCTACGGGGTGCGGATATGAGGGCCAAATAAGTGTAATTGATATAGATACAGTTGGTCCGCTTGCTATTGCAGGGGAGGTGAGAGGAGAGGGTGTTATTTATGTGCCTACCGGATATGATACTGAATATGCGCGGGAATTTGAAGAAGCATATACCTATGCATTTAAGAATGGAGCATCTTGGGATTCAATTCAACGTCCAGTCTTCTTTTATGAAGATGAATTTGGTCGATGGTTAGAATTTATTTCTGCAGACTTTATCTCGGCGGGAGAATGTGGGAAGCCAGTGATTTACCTCTATCCAGAGGAAGAGGTTGATTTGCTTGTAGAGGTGGATCCAAAAGGAGGATTTACAAAAGTCATTCCTGATTATAATGACGGATGGCGTGTAACAGCGACTCCGAATAGTGTTATTACCAATCATGATGATGGACTTGAATATCCATATCTTTTCTGGGAAGGACGAGGTGATGTATATGAAGAACCAGATCGGTATTGGGTTGTGGAACAGGTGGATGTGAAGAAATTCCTCACGAAGACATTGTTAAGAGTGGGGTTGAATCGAGTAGAAATATATGACTTTATGGAGTTCTGGTACCCACGCATGCAAGATGCCCCATATTACAAAATTGGATTCCACGGAACGAGGGTAATGGATCTATTGGCACCTCTCAATATTTCCGGAGAGGACACACCGGACAGTATTTTACGGATTTTGATGGATTATACGGAGTTGGAAGAACCAATTGAGGGGAATCCTCCACGATATATTCCAAGATTTGTTCGGGATGGGTTCACAGTCATAGAATGGGGAGGCGTTCTTAGGGATTAATCCGCTTGTCTATTGGCGCTCTTTAGGATCAAGATTTCGAGCCTGTCTCCTGCCTGTCGGCAGGTAGGAGCCGGAATCTCTTGAGTTAGCAGGTTGGCATTTTGCTCATTAGCTCTTAGCGCACTCTGTCATTCCCGAGGTTCAACCTCGAGGTTCAACCTCGGATGTGGATAAGTGGATCGGACCTTGAGGTCGGATCTCGGAAACCCACACGAATACTGACCATAAAAAAACTGACCATTTTTGGTCAGTTTTGTCGTTTGTGCCATGCTTCTTTCGTAAGAAGCCAGACTTCTTCTTCCGTATGATTTGGATCATGGAAAGATCTACTAGGTTCAATGCGTAGCAACTTTGCCCCATGCTTTTCTTTCACGCGATGCGATCCAATATTGCCGCGCGCATTCATGAAGATGAGTTCGCTGAATCCGGCGACATCGAAAGCGAAGTCATTGACCGCTGCTGTTGCCTCGGTCATGAATCCCTGACCCCAGTACGTAGTACCGAGCCAAAACCCGCGATTGCCGCTTGTGCTTGATCGCGTCAATTCCACGCAGCCTATCATGGTGTTTGGACTGTGCTTTTCATTGATCGTCCACATCCATCGTGTCTTTCCAAGTTCTGGAAAAACGATGTCGTCAAGGTAGCGTTGTGCACCATCTTCGGGGTATGGCCATGGGCATGTCTTGGTCATATTCCGTATAATCTCCCAGCTGGAGAATAAATGCTGATACCTTTCGATATCTGCACGGGTGATGCAACGGAGCACGAGCCTCTCTGTCTCTAGTTTTGGAACCATTATTCCTCCTTACTATGTCACTATCAGGAAAAGAGATGTCTGTCAATGGATAGATAGGAAGAAAAAAGAGAGCAATCACTCTCTTTTACGGGGCAAAGTAATCTAATGATGCATGCGTACTTCATGCTTATGAATTTCATCTTTCATCATGATATGCATATCACTTTTCAAGCTCCATAGCTTTCGGTCAAGATAGTCCTTGGTGACCATCTGAGACTCAAGGGAATCGACTCTCGAGTCAAGGGAATCGACTCTCGAGTCAAGGGAATCGACTTTCGATTCGAGGGAATCGACTTTCGATTCGAGGGAACCGACTTTCGATTCAAGAGAATTAAAGCGCTGGTCCATAGAGTTTGAAAATACTTGAATTGCATTGAGTATTTCATTCTTACTTATATCATTCATAAAATAGAGGGGGAGTATAAACGGGAAGATACTTTTATAATATCAAAATTACGAGAAATATAAAATCGAGCTTTTGCTCGATTTTACTTTGTATCAACTCGGACGAATGTCTTCATTTTAAGTGCTCCGTGGAAATTTGGAACCTTTTTCTTGAAGTACTTTACCGTTCCTTCTACTTTTGCAAATAATGTGTCGTCTGAACCTCGACCAACATTTGCTCCAGGACGGTATTTTGTTCCTCGTTGTCTTGCGATGATCATGCCAGCCTTTACGACTTCACCATCAGTCTTTTTTAGGCCAAGTCGCTTTGATGCGGAATCTCGACCGTTGGAGGTGCTACCCTGTGCTTTTTTATGAGCCATATCTCTACTCACGTATCTTTTTCTCCATCTACTGTGTCGATCATTTCCGCCCTCCTCAACGTACCTTTTAGTACGCCTCGTCGTTGCTCAATGACTCTCCTTGTATCTGAAGAAAAATCTTACGTGCGTTATGTGATGTTTGCTGGTTAAATTTGTGAACTATCGTCATAAAACGACACTTTTTACTCTCCGTACTTATCCAGTACGCATCGTTTTGGCGTTTGTTTTTCAACAATATTTCATCAAATTTTCCTCAACTCACCTTGCTTTTTTGTTGATGTGATCGCATCTTCCTTAGGAATGACCGAAATCTTCAACAAGCATTATTTATTATCAATACCGTCCAATAGGATTATTCCTAGACGCTGGCGATACTCTACTAAAAACAGAGAAATTTGTCAATATGAATACATATAGAAAAATGTTTATAAAATGGTATTATGTCTGCGTATGAATGACCGTATTGAAGAATTGCTTGTACTCATAAGGCCGCGACTCGCGATGCATGGCGGAAATGTACGTTTTGTTGATTTTGATGAAGAATCTGGTTTGGTACGTGTGAAGCTTGAAGGGGCCTGTAGCGGCTGCCCACTTTCAGAGTTAACATTGAAGGCAGGTATTGAAGCATTATTGATGTCAGAATTGGAAGAGGTAAATGAAGTGATAGCAATTGATTAACATGGATATTTTTAAGCAGATGAATCAATGGTCTAAACTTGGGCCAGAAAAAAATATTGGGAGGATCTCTTTGATCACATCTCTTTTATTATTAGGGGTATCTATCCTCATGATTTGGTGGTTTTTATTTCCGGAGATTCTCGATCAAAATGTCGTTCCACTGCATTATAATATTTATTCAGGTGTTGATTATGTTGGAGTTTGGTGGAAAATATTTACCATTCCAGCATTTTTATTGGCTGCTATTATTGTAAACGGCATCCTCGCAAAGATTTCAGTAAAAAAAGATCCTATTCTTCCGGTGCTATTTCATATTGTTTCAATGCTTATAGCGTTCTTTTTATTCATTGCCAATATCTTTGTCGTTCTTTTAAATATTTCATACTATGGTTGATACATTTGTCATTGCCAAAATACTCGCATTAACCACCATTGCTTTTGTTTTGACGCTTGTCTGGACTCCTGCTTGGACAAGGTTTCTGTATAAGTACAGAATGGGAAAGTCACTTCGTAGTGCAAAACAAGCACCGATTTTCACCAAGATGCACAAAAAAAAGAAAGGCACTCCTACAATGGGAGGTGTGCTCATTTGGGGAACGGTGCTCTTTATGGCGGCTTTTTTTCTGATAGCGGCACATGTTGCCCCTGATTCTTTTCTTGGAAAATTACAATTTTTAACGAGGGGACAGACATTATTGCCGCTTGCTTCCCTCGTTGCGGCTGGCATTGTCGGTCTATTAGATGATTTTTTCAATGTTCGTGGAATCGGAAAAAATGGAGGTGGTGTTGAAATTCAGCATCGTTTATTTCTCTACACCGTTATTGCTGCTATTGGTGCATGGTGGTTTTACGATAAATTAGATTGGGATTTACTCCATATCCCGTTCTTAGGAGATTTTAATATTGGTGTTTGGTATATCCCATTATTCTTAGCGGTAATTGTTGGAACATCATTTTCTGTGAACCAAACAGATGGTTTAGATGGGCTTGCAGGAGGAACACTTATTTCTGCTTACTCTGCATATGCAGTCATTGCTTTACTGCAAGGCAGGTTTGAATTGGCAGCATTTTGCGGTGTTGTTTCAGGAGCATTACTCGCTTTTCTCTGGTTTAACATTTACCCAGCGCGATTCTTTATGGGGGATACGGGTGCGATGTCCTTAGGGGTTACATTAGGAATTGTTGCCATGCTTACAAATACAGCATTTGTACTTCCAGTAATTGGTATTATATTTGTTATTGAGGCAATTACTACAATTATGCAGCTTGGGTCGAAAAAGATTCGGAAGAAAAAAATATTCCGCGTTGCTCCCATTCATCATCATTTTGAAGCACTTGGATGGCCAGAACCCAAAGTTGTGATGCGTTTCTGGGTTGTTTCTTGGATTGCAGCGGCGGTCGGTATTATTATTGTGATTCTCGATACATCGTATTTCTCTTGATATGCAAGGAGTTTTGCGCAAGCCTGATCTCGTTTTCGCATTACTATTCGTATGTCTTCTTGTTTTTGGTATTGTCATGCTTCTTTCAGCATCTGGTCCTGTCGGGTTCGAAAAATTTGGAGATAGTTTTTACTTTTTTAAACATCAATTATTTCAGGGAGTCATTCCTGGTTTGCTTGCATTTGGTGCGGGATACCTTATTCCGTATAAGGTTTGGAAACGCTATGCATTTCCAATGCTGCTTTTATCAATTCTATTACTTGTTTTGGTGTATATACCTGGCATTGGAACAGATTTTGGAACATTCGCAAAAAGTTGGGTGCAATTTGGTCCATTATCATTTCAACCTTCCGAACTTGTGAAGCTGACTTTTCTCTTTTATCTTGCTGCTTGGATGGAAAAACAAGGGCAAGGTATACGTTCTTTTCAGGAGGGGTTATTACCATTTTTGATCATTTTAGGAGTAATTGGCGGTCTCATCTTTTTTCAGCCAGATCTTGGAACCTTATCGATTATCATCGCCATGTCTATTGTCATCTATTTTATCGCAGGTGGATCCATTGTTCATTTATTGGGAATGAGTACGGCGGGACTTCTTGTTTTTGGGCTTGCCGTAAGGTTGTCTCCGTACCGGGCAGCTAGGTTGATGACATTTTTACATCCAGAGCTTGATCCGCAAGGAATCGGTTATCAAATCAATCAGGCCTTGCTTGCAGTAGGATCAGGTGGAATTTTTGGGAGGGGATATGGACATTCCTTGCAGAAATTTCAATATTTGCCCGAGGTGATTGGCGATTCTATATTCGCCGTTGTTGCGGAGGAATTAGGGTTTATTTTAACAACAGGATTTATTGTGCTCTTTTTATTATTTATTTCTCGTGGTTTAAATATTGCACATTCTGCTCAAGATGCATTTGGAAAATATGTCGTAACGGGCGTGATGACTTGGTTCTGTATTCAGGCATTTGTCAATATTGGTGCTATGCTGGGATTGTTGCCTTTGACCGGAGTTCCTTTGCCATTTTTAAGCTATGGAGGAACATCTCTCATCGTTTCGATGGCAGCAGTAGGGGTTGTCCTTAATATTTCACGTAGATAGTATTATGCGAAAATCATCAAAAACTCATGTACTGATGACAGGAGGGGGGACACTTGGTCCGGTAACTCCCTTGCTTGGGATTGTAGAATCTTGGCGCTACATTGAGCCGACGGTCGACATTTCATGGATCGGTACTATTTCTGGACCTGAAGAAGAATTAGTGAAGGAATACGGGATACCATTTCATACATTATTTGCGCCAAAACTATCTCGAAGCAATAAATTGAGTTGGATTTTTGTCCTGCCAGCATTGTTTGTAAGCTGCGTACTTGCTTGGCAATTACTGAAAAGAATAAAACCATCCATTATTTTTAGTGCTGGAGGGTACGTGAGTGTTCCTATTGCATGGATGGCAAAATTGCAGGGAATTCCCGTCTGGATTCATCAGCTGGATTATCAACCGGGGATTGCCAATAAAGCTATGGCGCCAATCGCAATGAGAATTAGTGCAACATTTGAAAAAGCAATTGAAGATTTTGGGGCAAAAAAGACCATTGTTGTTGGCGGAGTGATGCGGTTTACGAATGACATTGAACCAACGAATGAGATGAAAAGGAAATTCAACCTTGATTCTTCGAAACCAACAGTTCTGATTACTGGCGGTGGAACCGGGGCATTGCAAATTAATGAAGCCATGCAAATCATTGGAAAAGAATTGTCGAAAAAAGCAAATATCATTCATCTAACAGGGAAAGGGAAGATGTTGCCTGGCCTTGAAGAAGTTGCTCCTAATTATTATGCAATTGAGATGCTCACAGAAGATATGTATGAGGCATATGCGGTTGCAGATTTAGTTGTAGCGCGTGGGGGGCTGGGAACAATGATGGAATTAGTTCGTTTCAAAAAACCGAGTATCATTATTCCTATTTCTCATTCACATCAAGAGTTAAATGCAGCTGTTCTGGCCGAGGCAAGGGCAGCGGTCGTGCTATGGGCGATGAATCCACAAATGCTCAAGCAAACAATAGAAAAGTTATTGAAAAGTACAGATGAAAGGGATAGATTGTCGAAAAATATAAGTGAAGTCATGAGAGTGGATGGTGCGGATGTCATTGTTCAGAAAGTACAAAAACTTATTGTGTAACAAAAAAGAAGCCTTAGGGCTTCTTTTTAATCACTTACATCATTGGAGCTTCCTCAGCACTTTCTTCCGTAGGTGCTTCTTCTGCTGGAGCATCCTCCATAGGTGCCTCTTCTGCAGGAGTTTCCTCTGCTGGCGCGTCTTCCATAGGTACTTCCTCTTCTGACATGTCTTCCTCTACAGCAGGAGTTTCTGCCTCATCTGCAGACTCCTCTACTACGGGGGCATCTGTTGCTGCCTCTTCTGCTGGCATTGAATTATGGCTGGTCATGTGCATTTCCATTTGGTCATCAGCTACTTCGGTATTACATGTTGTACAAATCATACTTATAGTTTAATAATTACTTATAAACAGATTAGCAGAAAAAAGAGGTATGTTCAAAAGGTATTGTGGAGGGGAGGCGCTTGATTTTTTTGCGGGTCTATGGTATAAATGCGACACAAAATTCAGCACCGTGTACTTTACTTGTAACGATTGTGGTTAAGTTCAACTAGTTTTCAAGAAATGAGCGAGTACATTCGATATGTACCCAGATGTACCTTGAGGACGAACGGAGTGAATGACGTAGGAATAATAGAACTTGGACGTAATCGTACGCCGGTAGCTCAGTTGGTAGAGCGAGGGCCTTTTAAGCCCGAGGTCGTGGGTTCGAGCCCCACTCGGCGTACCAAAAAATAATCAGGAAACTGGTTATTTTTTTTTGTCCGAGTCAGCAAGCCACCTGCGTGGCTTGCGAGGGGCGAGAACGGCCGGAGCCTTATGCGAGCAGCGGCGAGCATGGCGAGGCCCGGACCTGAATCCCGAGCTTCTGCAGAAGCAAGAGGTGAAGGCGAGCCCCACTCGGCGTACCATGAAAAAGACGCAGCTGAATGCTGGGTCTTTTTCATTTTGCAACTTAACAACCTGGCTATTGGGCATATTGCTTAATGAGGAGGTCCGACATCAAGGTCCGACCTACTTATCCACAGGAGGTTAAACCTCCGTCCTGCGAGGTTCAACCTCGGCTCCGTCCTAATCGTTAATCGACTACTCCCTACAACTAATCCTCTACATCCTCTCATGTATACTTGTGGATTATTCTTGACAACATTTTGTATTCAATGCAAACTGAAATTAGTATGTTGGCTATCGCTCACAATTCCACGCTGGTCATAAAGGAGACTCTTTACTCTCCCTTTATTATTATTCTGGGAATCAAGGGGTATTATGCATCGGTGTAGATAAAGCTGATTTATAGCAAAGCCCCTTCGTTACGGAGGGGCTTTTTTGATGGATTGAGGAAGAGTTTGTCTTTTTCCTAAGGTCGTCAGGCTTGAAAACAGTTCATACGGAGTGAATATGTCAGATGTCATTTTAGGAGTAGAGGTATTTGATGCGGACGTGATTATTCCGTACAAAGAAACTGATTCGGCGTCGAAACGCCAACCACGTCAAGAGTCCTTTGTCGATACAAAGCTGCAGGAGGTGACGCCGTCCTCGGTACATGAGGATAATACGCATGTAATCCGTAGCATGATTCTCGATGATTGATCCTTGCTCCGCCACTTCAAACGGAGGTGGCGGGGAAATATTTTATGACTTGCAGAAAGGGACTGCCTTTTCTCCAGGTCATAAAATCTGGACAGTAGGGCGGGGTTTGATATGCACGAAGGAACGGGTCATGGGTTTGATATATTGACAGGTGATTGTCGGAGTGACAGGGTTCCGATTGAGGATGACATTACTGGTACAATACCTACCCATTCAAAGTTAGATGCCTCCGCGGAAGAGATCGGCATTCAAGAGGCGAGTCCGGGCATTCGGCTTGTTTGTTGCATGGGTTCGGATGCGCGCTCCGTGAGCGTACTCAATCGCATGCGGGCAATGGCACAGAGAGGCAGACTGAAGCACTCAATCGACACTGATGTTGTCTTCGTGATATGTGGGAATCATGCCTCTCTGATGGAGAAGGTAGAGAGGATTGGTGCAGAATATGTGATTTTCCTCTTCGATACTTCAGGACGAGGTCACTTCACTTGTCTCACGACGGCAGCGTCGACGAGGCGGAAGGTTCGGTTGCCTGAGTGGGTTTCCGAGGAGGTGTGGGGGATCGCGATTCATCCTAGTGTGAATGCAAGTAATTGTGCCGCACAGATTCTCAACCATTCGCTAAATCCGAAGGGGTTCGCGAAGATGCGGGTGGCTCGAGAGCGCATTCGTGCGGGGGATATGTACGTGCGCGAGCCTATGTATCAAGTTGATCACTATGGGAGGCGTATCTTTTCGTAGGATGTAGACACTAATACTTACCCGTGACATATTACGGGTGAAGTCTCCTGATCTTGTATATAACAAGATCGGGTTCTTTTTTATTCAGCCTTTAGGATTAAGTCAAGGTTTAAGCCGAGGTTGAACCTCGAGGTTCAACCTCGGAAGGGGAGGTTCAACCTCCGGTAGGTATATGTGGATAAGTAGGTCCGACATCAAGGTCGGACCTTGAGGTGCAGAGGTGGCGTCTTCTTATAAGTAAACCTGATATAATGTGAACGATGAAAGAAATACTACATTGGCATCTTCTCTCGGGAAAGGATACGCTTGAAATAGTAGGTTCTCGTCGTACTGGACTGTCTTCTGATGAAATAGAGGGACAGAAAGAGAGGTATGGAATAAATACGCGAAGGAAGAAAAAACTTGTTCCTTGGTTTACGATTTTGTTCTATCAATTATCGGGCCCATTTATTCTCATTTTATTATTTGCAGCAGGAGTGAGTCTGTTCCTAGGCGAATTTTTAGATGTATTTGTGATCGGTGTAGCGATTCTTGTAAATACGGCACTTGGTTTTATCGAAGAATATAAGGCAGATAGATCTGTAGCGAAATTACAGGATTTCCTACCTAGGGAAGCAAGGGTAATACGAAATGGCGTTGTGACCGTGATTCCTTCTGAGGAAATCGTAGTTGGTGATGTTCTCTTATTGCGATCCGGGGATAATGTTACGGCTGATGCACGCATTTTAGAAGCACATGATTTTACTGTGGACGAATCGTCGCTGACAGGGGAATCTCGTCCGGTAGAAAAGCAGGAGTATCAATTAGAGAACGAGGTAAGTACATCGGATCAAATTAACATGGTATTTGCCGGTACGGTTATTGTAGGTGGTGAGGCACGTTCGGTTGTTGTTGCGGTTGGGATGGAAACACAAATTGGAAGGGTGACAACACTTGTTGAAGATGTGAAAGAGGAGAAAACTCCTTTGCAGAATCAATTAAAGGTACTCGCAAGATTTATAGGTGTTTCGGTCATATTGCTTGGAGTAGTAGTATTTACTACGGGGGTATTAAGAGGACGAGATGCACTCGAAATGCTGTACGTTTCTGTTGCGCTTGCCGTAGCTGCAGTGCCCGAAGGACTCATTGTTGCTTTAACCGTCATACTTGCGATAAGCATGCAACGTATATTGAAACGAAAAGCATTGATGAGAAAGCTCGTTGCAACGGAAACACTTGGAAGTGTTTCGGTTATTTGTCTAGATAAAACAGGAACCATTACGACCGGAAAGATGTCGGTTGCACAAATACGTTTGTTTGAAGGTATTGGAACGCAGGAAGAAATTGATCTTACGATTCGCAGCATTGTCCATGTAGATACGCGTACAAAAAATGGCGAGGTTGTGTACAGCGGATCTCCAACCGATACGGCATTATTTAAATCGATTGAATCCCGCATCACTTCAATTGATGCACAGATTAGCCGCATAAGGGATCGACTCATTTTTGATTCAAATAATAAATTTGCGGCGAGCTTGGTTGAGAGCAATTCTGGGAATTATATGTATGTTATTGGAGCTCCAGACATACTCCTTGAAAAAGCAGATATGTCGGAGGAGGAAGAACAATGGGCAAGAAATACACTGCAAGAAATGACGCAAGACGGAATGAGAGTAGTGCTCGCATGTAAAAAAGAGGTACACAATGAAAAGAAATTATCAGTGACTGATGTTGGTGATTTAAGAATCATTGGTTTTATTGGTTTAGAAGATCCGATTCGTGAAGATGCTGCGAAGTCTATAATGAAGGCAAGATCTGCGGGCCTTTTACCGATCATGATTACAGGAGATCATCCGGAAACAGCGCGATTAATTGCAGAGGAAGTAGGATTGCTTGAAAAAGACAGTGCCATTGCAACAGGAAAAGAATTAGATACATGGGAAGATCATGAATTAGAGAGTCGGGTAGAGGATATTTGTGTCTATGCACGTGTGATGCCACAGCATAAATTAGCAATTATTAAGGCGCTACATGCAAGGGGAAAGACGGTTGCAATGACGGGAGACGGAGTAAATGATGCCCCAGCGATTAAAGCAGCGGATATTGGTATTGCATTTGGTTCGGGAACGGATGTCGCGAAAGAGACGGCTGATATGATTTTGCTGAAGAATGATTTTAAGACCATTATTCACGCCATTCGCGAAGGAAGAATCGTCTTTGAAAATATAAGAAAAGTAGTTACCTATCTTCTTATTGATAGTTTTAGTGAAATTATTATCGTGATGGGCGCACTCGCATTTAATACGCCTCTTCCAATTTTACCGGCACAAATTTTGTGGATTAATCTTGTGACAGATGGACTTCCAAGCCTAGCGTTAACATTCGAACCAGCAGAAGAAGGAGTGATGAAGGAAAAACCTCGTAAACGGAATGAGCCAATTATGAATGCCGAAATGAAAACACTCATTTTCTTTATTGGTTTATTAACGGCGACGGTTATTTTAATCCTCTTTTTATGGATGCAGGGCCGTACGACAGATATTGATCATGTGCGAACATTTGTCTTCTTTATTCTTGGAATCGATTCATTGATCTATGTATTTGCAACAAGAAAATTTAGAAAAAGTATATTCAGATCTAATCCATTTGAAAATATCTGGCTTGTTTTTGCTGTCTTCATTGGACTTGGTATTCAGTTCTTGCCCTATCTTATTCCGGTACTACGAGAAGCATTCCGATTAACACCATTGAATCCTATAGAATGGCTTGTGATTTTTGTCATTGCGATTTCGCAACTTATACTCATTGAAATAGTGAAAGAGATCTATCATACGCGTTCAAACAAAAAATCACTCTAATGGTATAATGTCTTTACTATGGATTTTTCGAAAATAGAAAATTTTCAAGACGCGGTTGTAACGGTAATGGGTCTTGGACGATATAAACAGGGAAGTGGTCTTGGGGCGGCAAAATGGCTCATTCGTCACGGTTCACAAACAATTATCACCGATTTGAAAGATGAGGTAGAGCTAGAGGAGTCTATGAACCTTGTCATGGAATGGTATGAAAAATATCGTGAACTACACCCAGATAGGAATATTTATCAGCCGATCTTTGTACTTGGTCAGCATAGGAAAGAGGATTTTGTTGATGTGGATTGTGTTGTTCAAAACCCTGGTGTGCCAAGCGAAAGCGAATTTATTCTCGAAGCAAAAAAACATAATGTCCCTATTGAATCTGACGTAAGTCTATTCTTCAGATTCTGTCCTTATCCTGTCATTGCGGTTACGGGCACAAAAGGGAAGACGACGACAACAAAATTAACAGGGGAGATTTTAAAACAGGTAGATGAACATGCAGTGATTGCAGGAAATATTAATGTGTCACCACTTGAAGCTCTTGATGATATCTTGGTACGTGGCGAGCCTACACAAATTGTACTCGAACTATCTTCTTGGATGCTGGAAAGTTTACCAAATGCATTTCAAGAAATTGGTCATGGGCCAGAGGTGTCTATTCTCACGAATGTTTATCCTGATCATTTGAATCGATATCATTCATATGGTGATTATATTCATTCGAAGGAGATTATTTTTGAATGGCAAAATGCAGATCAATACACCATTTTGAATTGGGATCATCCGACGGTACGAGATATGGAGGTTGAGGTGAAAGGAAGGCTTTTCTGGTGTTCGAGAACCTATCAAGAGCATGATGGGTGTTATGTGAAGGGGGATATAATTGTATTCCGGAATGGCGATAGAGAAGAAGAGATTATTCAGCTTGATGAGGTTGCTTTGAAAGGGGAGCATAATGTTGAAAATATTCTTACAACTGTTTGTGCGGCAAGGTTAAGGAATATCCCCTTACCAGCTATTAAAAAGGTATTACAGGTATTTGAAGGAGTTGCAGATAGGCAAGAACTTGTGAGGGAAGTAGATGAAATTACCTATATTAATGATACAACGGCAACGAATCCAGATGCAGTTATCGCAGCATTAAAGCGCTTTGGTCCGGATGGAGATATTATTTTGATCGCAGGTGGTCAAGATAAGCAAATGGAATATGACCAATTAGCCGAAGGGATAGTGAATACATGTAAGCATGTCATATTATTTGATGGAACAGCTTCAGATATTCTTGAAGAGAAGATTGCTGGCCGTGTTCCAATTGAGCTACATGTTTCTAGCATGCTTGATGCAGTAAAGAAGGCAAAAGAGGCAAGTGTAAGTGGAGACATCGTTCTCCTTTCTCCTGCCGCAGCGAGTTTTAACATGTTTCTCAATGAATTTGACCGCGGTGAACAGTTCCGTGAGTCGGTGAGGAATTTGTAATATGGCACGAAATGATCAAGTACAGCTCGATATAAATGAAGAGATTCTGGGCTTAATTAGACAGAGTCCAATTGCTTTGTTCCCGCGGCTATTGGTTGGGGGCATTTGGATGTTATTCCCGTTCTTTTTCCTCTTTCAATTCATTGCTTCTGGCTTGATAGGGATGGTGCTCTTTGTTCTCGCACTTATTTCAGGTATTTGGTGCAGCTATTCTGCTTGGAAAAAGTGGTACGGATCCACATTGACTCTAACAGAGAAACGTATTATAGACGTGGATCAACAAACAATAAAATATCAGCAGATTTCTGAACTTACGTATGCAGAAATAGATGATGTTATACTAGACAAAACAATGTTTATTGAAAAAATAACATCGTTAAAAACACTCACAATTACTTCCTTTAATCCAGAACAATTTGATATAGAGTTTCCAAGAGTAACGAAGGCAGAACAAGTAAAATCGCTTATTCTAGATATTAAGTACATGAATACAAATGATGAACTCATGCATGGGAGGCATGCATCTCAAAAAGAGAACGAATCATGAACAGAAAACGCTTGATCAATAGTCCAAAAAAACTTCGCATTATCATTCTTGTGAATGTTGTTTTATTATGTGTGCTCGCATTAGCATTTGGTAGGGAGTATATTGGCAATATACAAATTCAAAGAGAGATTGCAGCACTTGAACAAGAGAAGCTTGATTTAGAGTCTCTCCATCTTGAAACGGCGGCATTAATTGGTGAATTATCAAGTGAATATTATTTGGAGAAGCAGGCAAGAGAGAAGCATGGCTTAGCAAAGGATGGCGAAACACTTATTTTAGTAAAGGATGATTTAGCACAACCGAGGACGGTGCATGAAGTTAATGGCGATCAAGATACGAATGTATCAAATCCTCTTAGATGGTTTTACTACTTTTTTTCCAGAGAACAATTTGATGTATTGAATCAATATGCCGAGAATCAATAAACTCTCGGTTACGTGTTTTTGGGACAGGTTTATGCAGGTGTGTATTGCAGGCCTCGCACTCCTTTTTTTATTTATTGGATTGCGCTCTTTGATCTTATCCTATGAGATCTATAAGGGTCCTATTGCAAGTATTGGTATACTTCTTCCTATTTCAACAGCAAGGATTGAAGGGATTCAACGCGTTTCCTACAGAAAGACAGTGCAAGTGGCAAAAATCTATGAACAAATTGGAGGTATAGATCCGTACAATCAAGCAAGATATTGGCTTGCATTCATGGCCTTATCAGGGCAATTGTCTAAAGAATTGGATATAAATATTACCGATGAGGAAATTGATGCATGGATAGAGAATGATGGCGGTGATCTTGCAGGGATTTCTGAAGGAGATACTAAAAAGTATATTGTGAAAACGTATCTTGAAATGGTTGCGATTACGCAAATATCAAAAGAGAAAGGACTGTATCAGGATGAATCATGGTCAAGAATTATCGGCGTTGAGACCTTTGTAGAAATGGGGATTCACTTTGCAGATTTGGCGAGTCTATACTCTGAAATTCCATCTGCAAATCAAGGTGGTTCTATTGGGATGGTGACTATTGATGATGCGCCTGATCTGTATATAACCCTATTCTCTTCAGAGGAGCCGTTTGTGATTTTGGAAGACAATAAGGCCTATTATCTTATTAAAATTCACGAAAGAGGATTTGATATTGATGATATTCAGTATATTAAGGTGAGCGAAATTGGTATATATAAAACAGGAATAGAGGGGATTATGCAGTCATATGCAAAACAATATCCCGTTTTATTCTATTAAGTTTTTTGTACATCACACGGCATGTATGGGGAAGTTTTTCCCTTACTATACCCTTGGTTCAAACTCGCCATAGAAGGCTATGAAAAAATCCCAGTCTTTCGACTGAGATTATTTCATGGGTCACGTTAGAGTTCTAGGTAATAGTTGCATTATCACTGAAGTACGAAATAGAAACCTAATTCATTGATGCACGTGTTTAAACCTGAAACACTAACGTAATGGGTCACTATTTCTGTATTACAAACGTAGGATTTTTCTTTTCAGGCTAGGAAAGACGAGGAGCAAGAGTAAGCCGTACTGAAAGGTACGGTGTCGAGCACCACAGTCATGACAACGCCTGAGAAGAAAAAGACAAGTTTTAAATGGAGCCACCTGGCGGATTTGAACCGCCGGCCTCTACTTTACGAAAGTATTGCTCTACCAACTGAGCTAAGGTGGCATATCTGGGACATATTTAATCATTTTTACAAAAGATTTTCAAGTTCTTTGACGTATATTCCTGTGGTATAATTTTGTTATGATAAAGCTGAAGGGAGTTTCAAAAACATATAAGCCAAATATACATGCCCTTAAGCAAGTAACGATTAATATTGAACCGGGTGAGTTTGTTTCCGTCGTTGGGCAAAGTGGTTCAGGAAAAACGACATTTCTTAAAATGCTTTTTGCAGAAGAGTCACCTTCAAAGGGGAAGGTTGTAATAGGTGATTGGGATATTAGCCATATTAAATCAAGTGAAATCCCTGCTCTTAGGCGTCAGATTGGAATGGTCTTTCAAGATTTTAAACTTCTGCCTAGAAAAACAGTGTATGAAAATGTCGCATTTGCTTTAGAGGTTGCTGGGGAGTCTAATAGGCGCATACGCGAAATTGTGCCACAGGTGCTTAAAATAGTTGGATTAGCAGATAAAAAAGATCGATATCCACGGCAAATTTCAGGCGGGGAACAGCAGCGGGTTTCCATTGCTCGTTCCTTGGTTCATCGTCCAAAAATATTGATTGCAGATGAGCCAACGGGAAATCTGGATGCAATTCACTCTCACGATATTTTAGAGTTATTAAAACGTATCAATAAAATTGGAACAACGATCGTGCTTGTCACACATGACAGAGATGTGGTCAATGCTTTAAAAAGGAGGGTTATCACCCTTGAAGATGGAAAAGTAGTTTCCGATGTTAAACATGGAAAATATTCACTCTCATGAGACTTTTTACTTCAATTACTCGTGCTTTTAAATTCGCATTACAGAATTTTTTTAGAAATTTCTGGCTTTCTTTGGCTACGATAACCATCTTTTTGCTTACACTGGTTACAATCAATATGATCATTCTGGTAACCGTGATTGCAAATTCATTGGTAAAGTCGGTAGAAGAACGTGTTGAGGTTACCTTTCATTTTACTCCCGAAACATCTCTCGATTTGGCACAATCGGCTCAAGAATACCTTCTTGGATTTGATCAAGTAAAAACAGTATATTTACGAACAGCAGACGAAAACTTGGATAAATTTAAAACTTCATTTGGTGATGATGATGTTATCCTGAGTTCTCTTGATGAGGTTGGCGATAATCCATTTGGTCATTCTGTGATTATTTCTGCAGAATCCTCAAAAGATTTTCCCTTTATTATCGAAGCAATAGAAACGCCAGAATTTACCGATTCTATTAAAGATAAGGATTATATTGACTCTGCGGAAACGATTGCGAAGATTGAACGTATTAGTGAGCAGGTAAAATGGGGAGGAATCGGATTGTCTGCCTTTTTTGTTATCGTAGCTGGGCTTATTATCTTCAATACCATTCGTGTTGCAATCTACGTACATAGAGACGAGATCGGTATTATGAAACTTGTGGGTGCAAATGATTGGTTTGTACGCTCACCGTTTATTATTGAGGCATTACTTTACAGTTTATTGGCGGTTGCGGTCGTGACAATTGTTATTTTACTTCTTTCAAATGCAGTTCAAGCAGCGCCAGAGTGGTATTTTGATAGGAATACCATTCATTTTTTCACAGAAAATGCCATATTGGTCTTTGGGCTGCAGGCACTTGGACTTTCTTTCTTAAGTATTCTAACGACATCCATTGCCATGCATCGTTATTTAAAGGTGTAAATATATGAAGGAAAAATTTGGGCAATATGGTGTCTATCGTTTTTGGGAGATCTTTCCCGGTGTATTGGTTTGGATGACTATTCTATTAGCAGTAGCATCTTCGTTCTTCTTTCCTCTTGCGGCCATTATTTTTATCATCATTTTTGACTTATATTGGACATTGCGAGTACTCTATTTTTTAGTGCATGTCAGTGCATCTTATCGTCAATATAGAAAAACGATTCGAGTAAACTGGTACGAAAAGATACGTAAATTATCTGGTTGGAGAAGTGTGTATCACATTGTATTGTTACCAACATTCAAAGAAGATATTTCTATTTTACGGGAAGCGCTGGATGCGATTGTGCGCGGAGCGTATGAGAATGACAGATTCATCGTCGTTCTTGGCGGTGAGGAAAAAGATAAGAAGAATTTTTTACGCTATGTTAAGCAGTTGAAAGATGAGTATAAAGATGTCTTCTTACACTTAATGTTTACGGTACATCCGGCGGGGCTTGATGGTGAAATTCCGGGTAAGGGTTCAAATTTGAAGTGGATGGCGGGCAAGGTACGTCCTGTGGTCGATAAAATGAAAATTCCTTACAAAAATATCATCGTGTCAGCGTTTGATGTAGATACTATTGGTCATGACCAGTATTTTGCACGCCTAACATATCTATTTAAAACGGTGAAAAATCCGTTAAGAACGAGCTATCAGCCACTAACACTTTTTTCGAATAATATTTGGTATGCATCTGCACCAGTTAGAGTTGCATCATTTGGAACAACATTTTGGCTTTTATCGGAATTAATTCGTAGTGAGCGCATGTGGACATTCTCATCACACTCAATGCCATGGCAAATGTTGGTAGATGTTGGGTATCATGAACCGGATCTTGTATCAGAGGACTCACGAATTTTCATGCAAGGCTTCTTACATTATAAGGGGGATTATCGCGTGACGCCTATGTTTATTCCAGTGCACATGGATGCGGTTACGGGCAGTGGTTTCATGGATAGCTTAAAGGCGCTTTATAAACAGCAACGTCGTTGGGCTTGGGGAGTAGAACATTTGCCATATATGTGGGGAAAGTTTAAAGAAAATACAGAGATACCATTTCGTCGTCGTTTTGCGTTTATGTTCAATCATGTGGAGGGAATGTACACATGGGCGACGGCACCAATTTTGATTTTTGTTTTAGGATATTTACCATTCATGACGACAGGAGGCTCAACAAATATTCTTATTTCAAATTCACCATTTACACTTGAACGCATGATGCAAATAGCGACAATTGGTGTATTCGCAACTGGTTTTATGAGTTTCTTATTTTTACCAAAACGGCCAGAAGAAATTAGTAAGCGCAATTGGCTCATTATGTTATTGCAATGGGGATTGATGCCAGTGACATTTGTGCTTTTTGGAGCATTTCCGGCGATTGATGCTCAGACGAGATTTATGCTAGGGAAGTATTTGGGGTTTAATGTCACAAAAAAAACGCGGTAGGGGGTCCGCTTATATACTGGCGTACTTTGTTTTCACATCTGTGCGCTTCGCTGCACTGTACGTTCTAGTACACTTCCGCTCAGTGCTCGATGATTCAAACAAATTACATCCAGTCTATTGCGCGGACTTCCGCTTGAAAATGAGCGATCTATCGGCTCATAATTTCGGATTCATCCCCTGCCTGCCGGCAGGCAGGTCACTGTACGTTTCAGTACAGCTGCGGTAATCCTTAATTCTTTACCGATATTTCATCTCATTTTCTGCGCGGACGGACTCATTGCGCAACGAAAGGCCCGTACCTCAATCTATTGAACCGGTTTTGAACCGAGGTTGAACCTCGAGGTTCAACCTCGCACGGTGAGAAATGGAGGATATATTGTATTTATTGATAATTTGTAAAAAAAACACATATACGAGGTTCAACCTCTACTTTGCTCCAATTTCGAGGTTCAACCTCCTATGGATAAGTAGGTCGGACCTCGGTGTGGATAAGTAGATCAGACCTTGTATTATTTTGATGTCACATATGTCATTCATGGTACGGTGGATATAAGAGGTGAGGAAACGCAAGGAGGTGAACATGAAATGGCAGTGGTTTTTGATGGTCGTGTGCATGTCTGTGTTGTTCGGATGCCTACCTAGCGAGGAGTATGCCAAAAAGTACATGGAGAATAATGTAGGGGTGACATATTTCGGTATATTACAGAGTGCTGATTTGAAAGAGTCGATTACTTTGTTTGAGTATCGGGATGACTATCTGGCATTTAGCCTATTCGAAGAAGGTTTCGATGTGCTAGATCGCCGCCGTGTGACCGTTGCTACTTGCCTTGATTTCTCGATCTCTGTCGAAACACTCGCCGGGTCAAAGTCAGTTTTTGCTGATGAATGCATTCTCTTTGAATGGAGGGTGGTGAGCGAAACCGGTGAATTATCAATTGTCCAGATCATTAGCGTTGTGCACCTAACGTATAACGGTGATCTGAATCCAGACGAGACAGAATTTGAAGTAGAGGTACTCGTCTTTGGTGATTGGCATGGTACGATTCTCTTGCATCGTTGTAAGGAATATAAGTGTCCAATGATCATGGATGTACTTCACGATCGAAAAACAGTTCGTAGAGAACTGGAAGACGATGAGGAGATGCCGGCATTCGATACGGACTCACTCTAAGGACGGCTCGTCCTTTTTTTCTTTGAGAAAACAATCTGTGCTAAAATCATCACATGAAAAATCATAGCTTAACCGTTGCGCAGTACCTTAAATTGGTAAATGAAACACTTGGAATGATTCCAAGTCAAGAAATTCGCATTATTGGAGAGGTCTCTGATTTTAAAATAAGTCAGGGAAAATGGGTGAACTTTGCCTTAAAGGACGAGGAGCAAGAAGCAAAAATCCCTTGTTTTACCGTTGCTATGAAGCTCAAAACTCCTATCGAAGACGGCATGAAAATCGAGATAACCGGATATCCAAAAATCTATGAACGATTTGGAAGATTTTCGCTGAATATTCAAACGATTAAACTTGTTGGAGAAGGTGCGCTTGCTCGTGCGTATCAATTACTGAAACAAAGGCTAGAAAAAGAGGGGTATTTTGACCTTTCAAGAAAAAGGAATATCCCAAGATTTTCAAATAGAATTGGCCTTATCACTTCCACCGAAGCGGCAGCGTATGGTGATTTTATTCGTATTTTAAATAATCGTTGGAGTGGTACTGAAATCATACATATTCCTGTACATGTACAGGGACAGTATGCGGTAAATGAAATAGAAAATGCTTTTCACGTTTTTGATCAAATGTCCGCACATGAAAAGCCTGATGTGCTTGTACTAACACGCGGGGGAGGAAGTTTAGAAGATCTACATGCCTTTAATGACGAACGTATTGCACGTGCGATTTTCCAGAGCTCTATTCCAGTTGTGGTTGCCGTGGGGCATGAACGTGATGAATCTCTTGCAGATTTTGTTGCAGATATTCGAGCATCGACTCCGAGTAATGCGGCGGAGCTTGTAGTACCGGATCGACGAGATATTTCAAAGGAAATTAGGAATTCATTGGATTATCACCATCAGAAAATCATGATTGAATTACAGAAAAAACAGCGTATAACAGATCGGTCAATGTCGGTGTTCAAAACATATATAGAAACACATATGCAAGAGATGCGTTTTGTGGTGGAGCGATTTAGACATTCGTTTGACCGCTTTAGAATGAGTTTGGTGGCGACGATACAGTATATTGAAAACAATAATAAGACAATTTCGTATAATTTTAATACTTCGCTTATATCAAATAGGAATAAAATAGATTCACTCGTAAGACTTTTTAGTCAATTCGATGTACAACATATATTAAAACGTGGGTTTAGTATCGTTAGAAAAGGTGGAAAGATAGTTAAAAGTAAATCATGTTTGTTTAGCGGTGATCATGTAGAAATACAGATTGCTGATGGATTTGTAGATTGGGAAATTAATATAGAAAATCAGAAGAGCTTGTTGTGATGTGACTACGCGGTCATATAATGGATTTAAATTGTTTATAAATCGGCATGTAAAGTGCGCATTCATGATAAAATTAAGTAAATTATGAATAAAATAAAAAAAGTTCTGAATTTTCGTATATTTATTGTATTTGCGGCGCTAGGATTTTTCGTATTCTTAACCGTAATTAGTGGTGACTTGATACGAGCCTATACCACTGGCAGTTACACGAAAGACACATATGTCCGTTATGCTACACCGGGTGAAACAAATATTTTAATAGGTTATATTACTCTACAGGATCCTGTAGCTGATACAGTTGTCACAAATGGGTCAACTGCTGTTGTGACCGCAGGAGATTCCTTGACAGCTTTTCCTTCGACACATAAATTTTTTGATCCTGCGGGTGATGGTGCATACGCTGATAATGATGGAATAATAAGCTCATCCGATACCGTTCTAGACTCAGGAGATACTATTATTACAACTGCTGTTGGGTTATTGGAGACCTTCAATACGTCTTTTACTGAAACAGGCGCAAATACTGCTATTGGCTGGATAGATAATACTACGGATGACAATATACTTACTTCGGATGAGGATTTGGTTCACATACTTGTAAATACTGCGCAGGTTGCTGATGGATTATTAGTTAGGGAGTTTGAGACGGATATAGTGTATGCCGCAGATGCGTATGGGGACACTTACAATATTACAAATGACAATGCTATTGTGGAGGACAGTGATGCTGACGGGTTTTTCTCAGCAGGGGACGCAGTACTGATTGCTGGTCCGGGTAATGTTCGTACTTTTGGTGCGGGTGATAATGTCTGCTTTGATGCATCGGTATCTGCAGATGCGGAATATGACAGTGGAGAAATCATTTGGCTTGATGTGGCGGGCGACTGCTCTTCATTCACCACGAGTACAGACTCGATCTTGATTGGGTCTTCAGCTCCATCTGGAACAAGTACAGAATTTGGAACTGAAAATGAAGTCGGATATTTGGACGGGTCGGATGACGATGCATATACATGTACAAGGACGGGCGATTGCGAGACAATTGTCTATTCTGGTGTCAATGGTACGGATTTGACCATAGGTGGTAATTTAACCACAAACACTGCATTCTTTGACTCATCGAGCGAAGCTACAGATGGAATATCTACAACGGGGGATGCTTGGGATGGAGGTATTAATATCACTACGACTAATAGATTCTTCTACTCTGAGACAACTGGAGGAGAGAAAAAGTTTGTTTATATTGATGCAGATACGAATACAGATTTCACCAGTACGGATCCGATATTGCAAATTATAGATAAAGGTGCTGACAATATTGTCAGCGGTCAAGATTTTAGATCTTTTAAAGACAATGATTATCGTCTTATAGATAGGGATGATGACGATATTTATAGTAGTGGTAGTGATGGGATCATTGCTTCTGATGACAATGATCTAGAATCATCCGACACGGTTATATATGATGAAGTAAGTGGAGCGGGTACAGATTCACTTGTAGCATTTTCATCAACACATAGATTTCATGACCATGATTCAAGTGGTTCATATGCTGATGAAGATGATATTATAAATGACAGTGATTCTTCGACTTACTATAATGCTGATGACCTGCTATCTATTGGTTTCAAGGATAATGGAGGGGGTCCGGCACCTCAGGATGCCGATATAGACGCATTCTATGTTTATGAAATGACTGGTACTGCTTGTGCTGGTAGCGGAACGGACACATTACTTGGTAGTGTAACGGGGACAGTTTTAGATCAAAATATTGCAATTACTCGCGCGCCTTGGACGGCCAGTGACTCAGTTAATTTATGTATTTATATGGATGCAGCTAGTGGTCTGACCGCTGGTAGAAAACTGAGTCTATCTACAGGGACTACAAACCCAATGACATTTTCAAGTGGTGTGGATTCATCTATGAATGTTCGTGCAGGTGATGACAATCAAACAATATTTATGGATGGAATTACACCAAATATTTCTCCGAGTGATTTAAACCCTAGCGAAACAGCGACTTATACTATTTCATATACCACAAGCGTAACGCATGCATCTGGATTGAATATTTTGAATACATTCCCCTCAGGTTATGATGTTTCAGGAGGTACTGCATCTTGTACAGATGATGGGGCAACTATATCTGGGACTTCTACAATAATTGGTCAATTATTAGGTGTTGCCGGAACTGGCGCTGAAATCACTTCTGGTTCTGCAATCGTATGCACATTAAGTGGAGTTGTAAACCCGTCTGCAGAAGAAGAAACAGGAGCATTTTTAATAGGTATTGGATCAAACTTAACACCAGATGAAGGTGATGATAGTCAAACTGTAACTATAGCAACATCTTCTTCGTCACAAACTCCATCAAATCCACCACCAACTTGGCATGTATCAGTAGAGTCTCCAAACGGCGGGGAAATATATCAGCAATCAGATACTATAGAAATTAAATGGGTATATAGTGGTACAGGGTCATCTGATTATATAAATATTTATTATTCAGAAGACAGCGGTGAGTCATGGAATATTATTGCTAAAAATACTGAAAATGATGGTCTGTATAATTGGGAATCTCTAAATATCAATTCGTCCGATATTACTGTAAAAGTTGCAACAACAGATCTAGTAGAGGATTTGGCATTTGATATATCTGACAATAAATTTACAATAGGTGATTTTTCTGATGAAGTAAATAATTTGTTAGATGATTCAGAAGATCTAGATGAAGGTGAATTAGAGGTCTGTGGTGGTTCATCACTCCCTTCGGATATAAATATAGGAGATAATATTGTAGGAATTAATGCTGATGGCGTACAATACCCATCCGTATTCTATATTGGAAATGACTGCAAGAGGCATCCATATCTTACTGAGAAACACTACTTTAGCTATGGATATGATGATTTTTCTAATATAGAAGTTTATACCACTACCATCTTAGAGCAAATTTCGGAAGGGAAAACTATGCCTGTAAAATCAGGATCTATACTTATCAAGACACCTGATGATCCAATTGTGTATTATGTGAAGGATACTGGTGATTTACTTAATCCCGAACTTTACTCTATTCCGACTGAGTCAGATGCTATAGAATATTTTGGTAATGATTGGGCACAACGCATTATAGATGTACAAACACCATTTTTGACATTGTTTGAAATGAATGGGAAGGATATTTCTCAACTCGTTTCTTCCGAAGTGTCGGTTATGTACACATCAAGTGAATTGAGGGCTAAATAAGCTCTCTTTTCTCATGGAAGAACATTTGTTAAACTGCATGACGATATGACAAATAAGAAACCAACATTTTCAGAGGCATTTAAGGAGCTTGAACAGCTCACACAATGGTTCGAAAACGAAAACACTGATTTAGACGAGGGAATAGAGAAGTTCGAACGCGGTTTGGAACTTGCTCAAATATGCAAGAAAAAGCTAGCAGAAGTGGAAAATAAGGTCACAACTCTAAAAAAGAAATTTAATGATTTAAACAAAGAGTAATATGAAAATTCTCCTACGATTACTAATTAATGCTCTTGTACTTCTGGCGATTACGCAGATTCTTGAAGGATTTGTCGTAGAGGGATTTTACTTTGCTCTCATAGCAGCGATTATTATCGGATTAATAAATGCAGTTATTAGACCGTTTATTATTTTTCTCACATTACCAATTAATATATTGACACTTGGATTATTTACATTCGTGGTCAATGCGCTCATTATCTGGTTTGTAAGTACATTTATTCAGGGATTCGAGATCACCGGCTTCGGGGTAGCACTGCTTGCCGCTATTATTCTCTGGGCGGTGAGTACTATTACTAATTGGACTATTCGTAAATCAGATGAAACCACAAGAGCTAAATAGCTCTTGTTTCTTTATGCATGAACCTATTACACCTTTTCAGAAAAAACCATTTGTTCTTTCACTCGGCGGATCACTCGTTGTTCCAAACGGAGGGCCTGATACGGCCTTTTTAAAAAAGTTAAGAAGATTTGTTCAGGTACAAGTTCGATCGGGAAGAAAGCTTGCTATTGTTGTTGGCGGGGGAAAGACGGCGAGACATTATATTGATTCAGCGGAAAAAGTAAAATCCATTGAATCGGAAGATTTGGACTGGCTAGGTATTCATTCGACAAGGCTAAATGCACACTTGCTTCGAACGATTTTACGAGATATTGCGCATCCTGTTGTAATAAAAGACCCAACAAAAACACCGAAACGATGGAATGGAAAGGTGTTAATTGCAGCCGGCTGGAAACCGGGGTGGTCGACGGATTATGTCGCATGTCGCATTGCGCAGAACATAGGCACTGACACGGTTCTAAACCTTTCTAATATTGAAAAAGTGTATAGTGCAGATCCTAATAAAGATAAGAACGCAACACCATTTGATGATTTGAGCTGGAAGGATTATCGAAAGATGGTGGGAAATACATGGTCTCCGGGACTATCTGCCCCTTTTGATCCTATTGCTTCAAAATATTGCCACAAGAATAAAATGCAGGCGATTATCATGAGTGGAGATTTATTGAATGTATCTGCGATGATTCGAGGAAAGAAATTTACAGGAACAGTTTTAAGTTAGGTCGCAGTTAATAGGATTTAGGGTGTATAATTATCAAAAACCCGTCAAAGGTCCGACCTTGAGGTCGGAACTACTTATCCGTGGAGGTTCAACCTCGGGGTTCTTGCGGTCTTTGATGGCAAGTTAATCTGGAATGATAGGGTGCTAAAAGCTAATCAACTAAATCACTAATAGCTAGATATAAAAAAACCGCAGATGTTTTCTGCGGTTTAGGTTGCTTTCTAGAAGCTGAGAGTCAAGGAAGCGTACGAACTAATCTATGCCCCATTGGGGCATACCTTCCGTCGATTGGCGTATTGCTACGCCGAACGACAGAATTCTTGTAGTGGGAGTTGTCTGCGAAATTGACACCATCCCACTCTTTCTCGGAGACTTCCGGACCATCCCACCCTCCACCAGAGTCACGGTGGGCTACAATGTCATGGTTTTCGCCGATCAATACCGGCTCATCGGGTCCTCGAGGGTCAACACTGTCAGTGTCTTGAGGGTAATTATACCCGTTGGTATAATCCCAGACCCACTCCCACTGGTTGCCTGTCATGTCGTAAATACCTGCCGCATTCGGCGCGAGAAGGCCGACGGGCATGGGTCCGTTTGTGAGGTGGCTAACCCAGCCTACATCTTCTACTATATCTGAGCCGGAAAATCTATGATTTTCCCCAGCTCGAGCAGCATAATGCCACTCTGCATAAGTGGGTAGGCGGTAGCCGTTTGCTCCGTCTACCCATTCCACGTGAGCATAGAGGCCTTCCTCCATGTACCCTTCGTGGTATTGGCTCTCGTTAAAGTTTGAGATCTCATATACCGGCTGAAGACCTTCTTCCTCACTCAACGCATTTGCGAGGAGCGGCCCATCAATCCATGACATATTTGTCATGGGACAGTCGTCACTCTCACACCCGAAGTATTCATCGGAGACCATCGCGACGTCGCCCATTAGGCGATTCCACAAACCTCTTGTTACCTCGTAACGCATGATCTCGAATGGTTGCGTGATGGTCACACAAAGTACAGGAGTCTCGTTTATAGTACAACCGGGCCCGTCACGCTCCGGGACGCACCCCATGACGAATTTTCCGGCAGGCACATGTACCCAGTCGGACTCATTGTCATGGTTCATTCCCATCTGCGTCACATCACAGTTTTCCACCAGCGCTTCACGAATGCTGTCTGCATCCGTGAGAAGCCCGACCTCCCTTTCCAGATCTTCGTAATGTATATTACTAGCTGCCGAATTAATTTCAGCGAAGCTAGTATAGTCGACAAACTCGCTCTCTTCCGTGCAACCTATGAAGATCACACTAAGAAAAAAGCTGAAAAATTGAAAGAACCTCATAATCACCTCCTTGTATTGATTTTATAGCAAAAATTAGCCGAATTGTCAATGCTGGAATAATAACAAAACCTAAAAAACGTGTATTATGGTGATAGTGCGTACCATTCAAATTCATTTACAAAAATGAGTAATTTATATTATATAAAACCAACTCAGGTTAACTATATGTGGCATAATCACATTCTTATGAACAATATATAAAAAATTCAAATCAAGAGTATCGGTGGAAAGAAATTCTAAGTAATAAACATCGAGTGATATAATATCTCCATGAAGAAGAGAGCTAATATGAATAGAATTGTATTAAAAACGGCATTTGTCGGCGTAATTGTATTTTTTGTCACCAGTTTGACATTTTTATCTTTGAGTGTTTCTGGGATTTTTGAAGGGCCTGCAGGTGCGGCAGAACGATTCTTTAAACTCGTCGCAGAAGAAGAGCAGCAGGCATATCAAATGACATCGGATCGTTTTCAAGAGGTAACAAGTGTGCAAGATTTCCTCTTATTTATTGAGAGCTATCCAACTCTCGATTTTGCAACGGTGTCTTTTTTTGAACAGACATATAAAGACGATAGTCATGTATTGCTATCAGGAAAAGTAACGGATGAAAAAAATATCCTTCCGGTACTCATTGAATTAACAAAGGAGGGTGCGGCATGGAAGGTAACATATATTTCTATAAATGAATCTGAATGATATGAACAAGTTTCTCGTGGGTATTGGGGGACTATTTATTGTGATTGCTCTGTTGTTTTTTGTATTTGTCGATACTGAAGGTCGGTTGGCATATGATGTAGAACAGGGGATCTTATTCCAAATTCCAAGCGAGGGTATAGAGGCGTATTTCATCGAACAACTTGATCAGGAAGCAACGATGACCACATTTGTCGCAGAAAATGATTCATTACTGAGTGTGACACTTTCTCGGAGTGATGATCCAACGCAAGAGGGGGCGGATGCATTCATTGATGCAAGAACCGAAATTGGTTTGTCTGCTTTTGATGCACCTGATGAATCAATGAAGGTGGCGAAAATGATTGGCGAGAAAGAATTGACCTGTTATATCGGAACACAGAATGGTCACTATAGTACATTTTGTATAGGACAAGTTGAGGAGGATGAAATCGTGCTGACCATTCAGGTCGGAACGAGCGATGCACTCGATTCAGTCATGGACTCTATGCTCTTTATTCCAACGCAAGACCAAATTGATGCAGCTGTGGCGATACCGGAGGGAACCATTTTGGATTTATTATAGAGATTTCTTGATTATGATAAAATACCTCCACTATGTCGCAATATTATAGAATCCCGCGAGGGAATGGATGGAATTACGGAGGAAAGAATTGGAAATTGAGTCGAAGTAAAATCGATTTATTTAAGCAATGTCCGCGCTGTTTTTGGCTCGACAATAAAAAGGGACTTAAACGTCCGCCGGGGTTTCCGTTTAATATAAACTCTGCTGTCGATAATTTGCTGAAGACGGAATTTGACTCGCATCGCGCAGCTGGATCTACGCATCCTCTGCAGGAACAGTATGGATTGAATGCCATTCCAGCGAAACATGCCATGATTGATGTCTGGCGCGAGAATTTCGAAGGAGTGCAATGCTTGCATGAAGCAACCGGGATGACGATTAGTGGTGCGATTGATGATTTATGGGTGAATGATGCTGGCGAATATATTGTTGTAGATTACAAAGCAACGGCGAAAAGTGAACCGATTACGGAACTTAATGACGAATGGCATGAGAGCTATAAGCGTCAAATGGAGGTGTATCAGTGGCTGTTGCGGCAGAATGGTTTGGATGTTTCGGATACGGGGTATTTTGTCTATTGTACGGGCCGGCCTGATGAAGCGGCCTTTGACGGCAAGGTTGAGTTTGATGTGCATTTGATTCCACATACTGGAAAGGATGATTGGGTGGAAGAAGTTTTGATGGAAATTAAGGCTTGTCTTGAAACAGATGCAATGCCTCGAGCGAATGCAGATTGCGATTACTGTTTGTATCGCAGGGAATTAGGGAAGGCGGAAAGCTCGCTCGATGAGGCGGATGATAATGTGGTAGCTGACGATGTTCCAGATCAAAAATCGTTGGAGGAAATTATTCCAGATCCCGCACCAGCTCCTGAACCTACTCCTATTCCTGCACCCGAACCAGAACCGATCGCGGAATCCAAGCCTGAACCTGAACCAAAAAAGCCAAAACCCAAACCTGAGCAAGTGAGTTTGTTGTGATACGGTGCGTGAATTTCATATTTTGAAGAATAAAAAAACACGCCCAGTTCCACGAATGGGACTGGGCGTAAGATTACGCTGTTTGAACTATATTGACACCTTCGAGCTGTGCGAGTTTTCGGAAAATGGGTGATTGTTCCCACAGTTCCTGTACCGAATCTGCAATCGTTTCGATTTGGGATTCATGCGCATTCAGCTCGTCCGTTGACCTCAGTACGACAAAGCGGTCACAATCCAAGATGGTAGAAAGGCGGTGTGCGATAACGATCGCACTTGCATCACCTGCAAGTATCTTCGAGATACCTGCCTGGACAGATGCTTGCGCTCCTGCATCAAGCGAACTGGTTGCTTCATCGATGATCATGCAGCGTGGTTTTTTTATTGCCGCCGCCGCGATCATGAGTCGTTGTTTCTCTCCTCCGGAGAGTTTGATGCCATTTTTGCCGACTTTCGTATCCAGTCCATTCACGAGCCGGTCACCAAAGTCAATTCCGAGCGTCTGCAGCATCTTCATGATGCGTTCATCAGTCCAATGCTGTTGCTGCTCTTCGGGCAGTCCGTACACGAGATTTTCTCGAATCGTTCCCGTAAACACTTGAGGCCTCTGAGCGATGTAACCAATTGCATGTCGCCAAGAAGACAGTTCTGTCTCTCTCAGGTCAGTGCCATTGATCCGAATGACTCCCGTTGTAGGGTCGTCGTAACGCTGCAGAAGCTTGGTAAGGGTCGATTTTCCACATCCAGTTGCGCCAATGAGCGCGACCGTCTTACCTGCTGGCACTTCAAATGAAACGTCGCGTAGAACAGCAGGAGATTTTTCGTCCCCGTAGCTGTGACCAACATTTTCAAAAGAAATACTAACTGGTTTGTCGATCGGCACGCTAATTGCGTCAGGTGCTTCGGTAATCGTTGGAGGAGTCAGAAGAGCATCTCGCAAGGAACGGATCGAGGGCGCTGCCCAATTGATCATGCGTTCCGAACGAGCAAGCATGCGAATCTGTGCGGTCACCATACCCGTCCAGGTCAGGATAGGAATGGCTGCTTCAACAGTGATGATTCCTTGTAGTCCTTGCATACCAACGTAATACATGACGAGACTAATCGTCACAATATTCACGGCATTTCTTGACTGTGAGTATGCAATGTAGCGCAGCCAGATATTTCTATCTGATGCCCAAACCTTGCGATACTCCTTGTCCATTTTGTCAGTGTCTCGCTTTCCGTTGCCACTGGTTATAACACGTTCTACGTGATCCCAGTGCTCATTCCGCATGCGATTATATTTCCGAAAACCTGCATCAACAGCCCCTGTTTTTGTGACGATCATCCTGTTGAGAAACAGACTAATGGCCATATTGAACAAGAGGCATGTGAATACGATTGCACCGGAAATTGGACTCAAAAGTGTGAGGAGTACAAATCCGATGATGAGCGTATTGCACTGATCCATTGCCCCGAAAAATATTACCTCCTGCAACATGTGGAATCGACCAAGGCCTTTTTCCATATTCGAAGCAGTTAGTTTAGAGCTTTCTTGAACATGCAGTCCAAGATTCTTCGAAAAGAAAAGCTCATTCAGTCGTTTCTCGAGCGAAACCAGGTTTTTACCCAAAGACATTTCGATGTGATTGCCCATCGACCATTCGATGAACATGGTCACGGTATGTGCCAGGAATGTCCCAGCAACCGAAACCATCATGAGTTGTGTGTCCTGACGCATCATTGCATCGATGAATACCCCCATTAAATAGGGGTACACGAGGCTGATGACGCGTGAAAGAAAATTCATCGCATAGAAACGCTTCATGTGTTTCCGTGCGGATTCGCTCACGAATTCGCGCCAAATCCATGTCAGAAGACCCAGGGTCTCCTTCATGTTCTGAATGTATTCAGAAAGAGTGGCGGAATCAGACAGTCTATACTCGTCTTCTTCTTGACTCATGCTTCCTCCGGATTTTGTTGATGTAAATGTTCAAATAGCGCCCCATTAGCGGGGCGTTCAAAAATTAGTATTCACTAATTTACAAACTCCACGCCAAAACAGGTACACGTGCGGGTTTCGAAACGTGTATACAAGTTATTAATTGCGTTTTTATGGAAGTTTTTCATAATGTCCAAGACTAGCAGAAAATCTATTTATTGTCAAATAAGTTATCCCATATAATTTTCCCTATTGAGTAGTGTTTTGTTTTTTACGATCTGGTTGTGATTCAAGGCCGCAAGGCGTACAATAAAATTGCATATGAATGACTCGGAACAGTATAGAAAAGTTGTTGAGAGGATTCGAGCTTTTTGTGATGTAAGGGACTGGTCTCAATTTCACGATCCAAAAAATCTAGCTATTTCATTAAATCTAGAATCAGCAGAGGTGCTTGAGCTTTTTCAGTGGACGAAAGATAATGAATTAGCACCTAAACGGGCTCATAAAATATCGGAAGAATTAGCCGATGTTTTTTATTGGTTGATCATGCTTGCAAATCACTACGACATTGATCTTATTAAGGCTCTCGAAAAAAAGATGGAGGAAAATGAACAGAAGTATCCAGAGGAAAAATCGAAAGGTAAATCCGACAAGTATTCTGAACTAGATTAGTTTATGCATAAAATAAAAACGTTACCTTTTGAGAGGGAGGAGTTTGGACGCATAAAGACGTATAAATATGGTACGGATTGGCCTGTTGTATATCTGATTGAAGATGGCAATGAAATTTACATTGGTGAAACGGTGAATCTTTATAATAGAAGTCGTCAGCATTTAGATAATCCTGAAAGAAAAAAGCTAAAAAAGATGCATATTATTTCAGACGATGATTTTAATAAATCATCGGCATTGGATATTGAATCTTGGCTCATTCAATTCATGACCGCTGATGGAAAGTTTACTATTCAAAATGCAAACGCAGGATTGTCTAATCACAATTACTATCAAAGAAGACATTACGAAGATAAATTTGAAAAGATTTGGCCATTGATTCGGAAGAAGGGCTTAGCACGCCGGACTCTGAGAGATTTGAAAAACTCAGATCTATTCAAGTACTCCCCATACAAGACCCTTAATGACGAGCAGTATCTTATTGCAGAATCGATTGTTCATACGATAGGATCTTCAGATCAACACACGTTTTTGGTACATGGGCGTCCTGGAACCGGCAAAACGATTCTTGCTGTATATCTTGTTAAGTATTTACTTGATACGGATTGGTCCAAGGATATAAAGGTGGGTATTGTTGTACCTATGACGAGTCTTCGTAAGACAATCAAAAAGGTGTTTAAGAGTATAAAAGGACTTAAGGCCTCGATGGTTCTAGGACCGAATGACGTTGTAAAGGATGAATATGATTTACTCATTATTGACGAGGCTCATCGATTAATGCAGCGAAAGAATCTTATGAGTTATGGTGCATTTGATAATGTTAATCAAAAACTAAAGCTGGGTAGGTCCGGAAATCAGCTTGACTGGATTATGAAATCATCTCGCTATCAAATTCTTTTCTATGATGAGGGGCAATCGGTAAAGCCTTCGGATATACAGCCCGAGCATTTTAAAAATATAAATGCTACTGAACATGAGTTAACAACCCAGATGCGTATTGAGGGTGGTCATGATTTCTTGCACTTTGTTGAGGATGTTTTTGACGGTAGAAAATCAAATATGAATTTGTTTGAGGATTATGATTTTCGTATTTTTGATGATTTCGCTGAAATGAAAAATGAGATCGAAGCCAGAGAAAAGGAAGTCAGACTGTCGCGCCTGGTCGCTGGATATGCATGGGACTGGATAACGAAGGATCCAAGAAATGGCGCAACTCATGATTTTGAAATCGATGGCGTAAAATTGAAATGGAATTCGGAAAGTAGCGATTGGGTGAATTCACCGAATGCGATCAATGAGGTTGGTTGCATTCATACAGTTCAGGGATATGACTTAAATTATGTGGGTGTCATAGTGGGGCCTGAGCTTTCAGTTAATACAGAAACAGGTAAGTTAGAGATAATCAAGGAACACTATCGTGATAAGAAGGGGAGCGCTGGAATTGAAAGTGATGATGTGCTAAAAAAATACATAATAAACATATATAAAACACTCCTAACTCGGGGAATTAAGGGATGTTATGTGTACTTTGTAGACAAAGAGGTTGAGAAGTATTTTAGAAGGTTGATCAAATAATTCGCAAAATGCAACACGTTATCCACAGATAGTGATTTAGCACTCTTGACGGTAGAGTGCTAGTTTTTTAAATTGGACGCGTAAATTAATAGAAAAACATATGCCAAACATGCATGTTACAAAACATCCTGACGGAGGATGGCAGGCGAAAAAAGCTGGAGCGATACGAGCAAGTGGAAAAACAAGGACTCAAGCACAGGCCGAGGCTCTTGCAAAGTCTGTTTTAAGCAATCAAGGCGGTGGTGAAGTCCGTATTCATGGACGAGATGGAAAAATTCGTGATAGTGATACTGTCGCTCCAGGTAATGATCCCAATCCGCCCAAGGATCGTAAATTTTAATGTGGAAAATATCGACGTGCAAAATGCCTTTCGGATTATTTCCGGACAGCTAAACCAGATCCCGGACGAGTATTGCTATTGGTCTAAAAGAAATTCTAGAGGAACTCTGGAGCGGCAGACGCTCAATGACTATAGAGATAGATTTTCATTTATTAGAAATCCGAGCTTAAGAGAGAATCTTGGTGAGCTACGGATGGTGCTTGATTACCATAGGAATATATACTACTTAATTGATCCTGCCATGACTTTTAGAAGGCATCATAAGTTGGTGATTTATCAGACTTTAGGGGCAATTACGGAGGGTCTTCTCTCGGACTATGCTGAAAGTATCGTTAATCAGTCGACGGAGCGCATAGTTAAATTTCTCTGTGGTCAGAGAGCTCGCTCTAAGGGTTTTGGGTTGGGCTCACTGATTGAGATGTGCAAACAGACAGATGTATTCGGGAAAGATTCCTTAGAACTTCTAGAGAACTTAAAGCGCCTTCGGGACTCTATTCATCCTAAGAGTCTAAATAAAAACACTACATATCTGACTAACCCAATTATGAACACAGATGTAAACGAAGTGATAGATATTTTTGATAAACTCATCGTCTCTATGGAGGCCAGGTATAGAATAAAGAAATTGGTATGATATTCCTTGACACTCCTCCCAAAAAATAGTACTATCTCGTCAGTTGAATAACCGTAGAAAGCGAGTTGCCTAAAAGCATAAGTCTCGTCGAGGTGTACAATCTACGCTGGATTCCTGCTTTCGCAGGAATGACAGGTGCGATTAAATGCAATTCTCGGTTTCAACACCGGGATATTTTTTTATCCCATCATTAATTCAAATGTTCTCATGTGTCATTTCGACTGAGTGCAGCGAATGGAGAAATCTACTAAGTAGATCCTTCGACTTGCCTGCGGCTCGCTCAGGATGACGATGGGACAAAATGACTCTTTATGGCAAAAACTCGAGAGCAAAAACAGCAAATCGTGGCTGGTCTTACGGACAAGTTCCAAAATATGACATCGGCAACATTCGCTGAAGTATCGGGGCTTACCATGTCTCAGTCGGATGAACTCCGTCAAAAAGCAAGAGAATCAGGGGCAGAGGTCTTCATTGCGAAGAAAACACTCCTTAAGCTCGCTATTGAAGGTGCGAAGATTGAAAATATCGATCCAAAGCAGCTCAATGGTTCCGTTATTACGGCAATTGCAGATGACGAAGTTGCAGCAGCGAAGTTGATCAAAGACTTTTCAAAGTCAAATGACTCACTTACGATTTTAGCTGGAATCCTTGAAGGCAAGGGAATTAGTGCCGAAGAGGTGAATCAGCTTGCGGCTCTTCCTGGAAAGGAACAGTTATTTGGACAATTGGTTGGTACATTGAATGCTCCTATTTCAGGATTTGCAAATGTGCTTGCTGGTAATATCCGAGGATTGGTAACGGTCCTAGGAGCAATCCAAGAACAAAAAGCTTAGACGTTCTATTTGGTCCATTTTCGGCTCACGGGTCCCTTATTTCTTCTCACCGTACGTTTCAGTACGCCTGCGAATAAACATTCCCGTTCATCAAAACTGCATCCAAATATATCCGTCTATAAGATGAGTATTCACTATCTAAACTATAACGAACAGCTTATTTCTAATAGCTAAACGCTAAAAGCTAGTTAAAACATAAATATATGTCAGAAGAAACAAAGACAGCAGAAGTTGCTGAAACAAAAGAGGAAACTTCAGCAGAAGTTCCTGCTAAGTTCGAAAAAATCGTTGCAGAAATTGAAACAATGTCTGTAATCGATCTATCAGAATTGGTAAAGGTTCTAGAAGATAAGTTCGGAGTAAGCGCTGCTGCTCCTGCAATGATGATGGCTGCACCAGCCGGTGGAGCTGCAGAGGGTGGAGCAGAAGAGCAAACATCATTTGATGTAGAACTTACAGAAGTTGGAGGTTCTAAAATCAATGTAATTAAAGCTGTTCGAACTATAACTGGTGAAGGTTTGAAGGAAGCGAAGGGAATGGTTGACGGAGCGCCAACAGTTGTAAAGGCTGGAGCTTCTAAGGAAGAAGCTGAGGAGCTGAAGAAACAGTTGGAAGAAGCTGGAGCAACAGTAACTCTAAAATAGTCCTTCACTTGAAAATGAGCGCATTGCGCACTCAGGTCTATGGTCCTCGCTCCATGTACCAATCAGTACACTCCGCTACGGTCCTCGATCTTCGCGCACACTGCATCTCATTTTCTGCATGAATCAACTATTTTATAGTGAGGTGTTTTGTTAAATATCCTCATTGCATGATTCAGTTCTGAAACTTTATTCACGAATAGCCCAATCGGGCTATTTTGTGTATCCTGCTATTTTCATTCATCGTACTTTTCCAGTACGTCTGCGGTACAGGCTAGAATTTCACTGATATCTAACGCAATTATTGAACATTACTTTTCATACGTATGTATGATTTCAAAAAAGTCCCTTACGGGACTTTTTTGTTTGTGCACTTCAGGATTCGTTGCTGAAAGAGAGGTCCGACTTCAATCAGTGGGACTGATTCAGTCGGCACCTCAGACCGAAAGCGAGAAGTCGGACCTTAAGTCGTATTCTAGGTTGACAAAAGTGCTATTTTATGCTAGCGTGACATTTGGGTTATATGTTGGATCTACGCTGAATGTACAGTATTTTACTGTATATTCGGGGTACATTCAATTTGGAGGCATTCGTGAAACTTTTTTTTGTCAATCTCTCAGTCATTCTGCTGACGATAGTGGAAAAACTCGATGATTATTTGAGGAAGATCAAAAAAGAAGATGCATCAGTGTCACAGATATCGCAACAAGATCCTTCCGATTTCATCGCCGCTATTGTTCTGTCCGTAAGGGGCAAAATACATGACGTGAAACGGATGTCAGATCGTGCAAGAATTGAATTTGTGTACGCAATTTTGTATGTGATGCTTGTACGTAAGAGTACCGCACATGGCACCCCTCAGCTATTGAGCAACGAAGATGTGGATGTGGCAACTACTATGGTAGATGAGTACTACCTTGCTGCCTACCCGGATGTGTTCATGGATCCGAAACTGAAGCATTTCGAGGCCTTTTTGCAGAGTATCTCTTACCAGGGACACCTTGAATCCAACTCTTCGTGGTGTTGGCAATCTCCTATCCAGCTTCTTGACGTTTGGCAAGAGATGGACCATTCGTTACATTGAGAAGCCGCATATAAATGCGGATCGTAAGTCGTCACTCAGACGACTTTTTTTATTTGTCAAAAATTAAGTCCGACTTAAACCGTATTCCTATATCGGATATAAAACGCCTCTTTTATATCCGATATGGAAGAGAAAAGACGGAGGAAACAGGTTGACATTGCCCGCGGCAAGCCCCAGTGCTTGTCACTGGGGAAGGATAGCGGACA